>NZ_WIWK01000069.1:0-32978 GCF_009600165.1 Pseudomonas sp. FSL R10-0399 | reverse complement strand
GGCGTCGGGTTGGGTGCAGGCGGCGCTGGCGCGTCACCGTTCGGGTTAGGAACCGGTACTGGAGCCGTGTCCGGGCCTGTCTTGGGCAGCGATGCGCCGCCCGTGCCAGTACCCTGGCCTGACAGGCCATTGCCATTCCCCAGGCCGAGTTTGCCCAAGATCGGCTTGAGCACCTGCGGCACTTCAACCTTTGGCCATTGCCACGCGGAGCCCGACGTATCGGGCAACGACGCATTCGGCGTGCAAAAACGTAGCCCGAACAACAGCAAGAGCAGGAGCAACAGCAAGGGCAGCAGCCACCACAACCAGCGCCACCAAGGGCGTTTGACAACCACCGGAGAGCGCGGCGGCGTCACCACAGGCTCGGCAACTGGCGCCAACGGCGCCGCTGCGGGCACCTCGGTGCGCGGGTAGAGGCAATACAACGGGTCTAGAAAGCGATCGGCATTGGGGTGCACGAACCCCCAAAAGGTCAGTACCGGCGTACCGTTGACCAAGTACACAAAGCTTTCATCTGGGAAGGCAATGACACGCGTAAGCAGCTTGGCGAAAACCGCCTTGTCACTGAGGGGCGAACTGGCGCCTTCTCTCAGCAGCGTCGTGCTCTGTTCGGCCAAAAAGGCTTTGAAGGTTTCCAGTTGGGCGCGGGCAGGGGCGCGCTCTGCTTCAGTGGCGCTGCCCCACGGCACGACATCGCCCTGCACATCGCTGTACCAGTCAATGTTGTCGCCCAGCTCATCACTTTGCGGGACGGCCAAATGCATGGCCATGGCAGGATTTTTGCGGCGAATCGCTTCGCGTAGTTGCAGTGCAGCCCGATAGACCGGCTGTCCAGTTTCACCCAGGGCCGTAAAGGCCCCACTTTTGCCACTGCGTAAAAGTGCGCCGCGCATCCTTGCTCCACTCATTGATTCGCGCGGTTAAACCCGGACAAATGCCCGCACCGCCTCCCTGAAAGGTGAGGACAGTAATGTTAAAGTGACATTGGCGTCAAATAGCCATTATTTGATCGCCGTCAAATTGTCGGCGTGGGGCAGGTTTTGGGCGGGTTTAGGCCTCAACAGCCTTGGTTCCCAGATCATCGGCAAAGCGAAGCAGATAGCCGTCGGGGTCGAGTACTAAAAAGTTGCGCTCACCAAACAGCACATCGTTGCTGCGATACCAACGTTCTTCGAGGGGTTTGCGTAGCGTGTGCCCGGCGGCCTGGAGGTTCACGATCAAACCTTGCGCGTCCGGGCATTTGATCGAAAGGTTCATGCCACGCCCAAACGGCGGCTCCAACGGTCCAACACGCCAAGCGGACTCTTCATGGTCATCCTGCTCCAACATCAGTTGGCTGCCATGAAAAGACAGGAAAGCAAAAAGATGCTCCGGCCGTTGATACTCGACGGTAAAGCCCAGCACCTCACAGTAGAAATGCAGACTGCGCGCAAGATCCGCGACGATCAGCTCAGGCACCAGTGCGTTCATTACCACCATAAAACAACATCCTTGTTCTTATTTGAAAACGCACCGCATGCGGGCATTACTCGCTGGGCGGCAGCAACCTGGCTTCCAGCTCGGCCACTTTGGCCTCAAGGCTTTCAAGGCGCGCGCGAGTGCGGGCGAGGACGACCATCTGGCTGTCGAATTCTTCGCGGCTGACCAGGTCCAGTTTGCTAAAGCCACTTTGCAGCAAGGCTTTGAACTGGCTTTCGATTTCGTTGCGCGGCAGAGCGTTGTCACCACTGAACAAACGCGAGGCTTGGCCACTCAGGGCGTCGAGAAAATCTTTGGGCGCGAGCATGGGGTAGGTCCTTAAAACAGATGGCGGTGAGTGTATCACGCAGTGTCAGAGCGGCATTGCCTGCCCGGCCTCGCACATTTATTGGGCATCCCCCCTCCCACCCGCGCACCGTTTGCGTGCACAAAACCTCCGCGAAATCAGGCACAACGCCACCAACTGGCAATAAGCGCCTGAAATTATTGGCTTTTCCAGACATGGCAAGGTTTCTGCTTAGTTGCTCATGACTCATGTACTGATGCAGTTGCTATGACGATGGCAGTGCGGCAGGTGGTTCAGGGAGTGCTTGCGTCACCAGCGACTGATGCACGTTGCGCGGCCTGAAGAAGGTCAACGAAGCGTTACAAAGCCAGACACTGCGCATAGACTTGAGCCGGGTTTGTTTTCCTGGGGCAAGTCCACCAATTCGGGAGAAGTTTCATGAAGCTAGTCACCGCCATTATCAAGCCGTTCAAATTAGACGACGTACGCGAGTCGCTGTCTGAAATCGGCGTGCAGGGCATTACCGTTACTGAGGTCAAAGGCTTCGGCCGGCAGAAAGGCCACACCGAGCTGTATCGCGGTGCGGAGTACGTGGTCGACTTTCTGCCAAAGGTGAAGATTGATGTCGCTATCGACGACAAAGATCTTGACCGGGTTATCGAGGCGATAACCAAGGCTGCCAACACCGGCAAGATTGGTGATGGCAAGATTTTTGTAGTCAATCTGGAACAGGCTATTCGCATCCGTACCGGCGAAACCGATACCGACGCAATCTAAGCCGCCAAACCCCAACGCCCCAGGAGAAAACACTATGACTCTGCGTAAAATCGCAGGGCTCGGAGCCCTGTTGTCCGCTGTATTGCCTGGCCTGGCCATGGCGGCGGATGAAGTGGCTGCTCCAGTCCTCAACTCCGGCGATACCGCCTGGATGCTGACTGCAACCGCTTTGGTGCTGTTTATGACCATTCCCGGCCTGGCGCTGTTTTACGGCGGCATGGTGCGCTCCAAAAACCTTCTTTCTGTTCTGATGCAGTGCTTCGCCATTACCGGTCTGATCAGCATCCTGTGGGTCATCTACGGCTACAGCATCACGTTCGACGCTACGGGCATGGAAGCAGGCGTCACTAACTTCAACTCGTTTATCGGCGGCTTCGGCAAGGTGTTCCTTGCGGGCATCACCCCCGAGAGCATCACAGGTCCTGCGGCGTTGTTCCCGGAAGCAGTGTTCGTCACCTTCCAGATGACCTTTGCCATCATCACCCCGGCCCTGATCGTCGGTGCGTTCGCAGAGCGCATGAAGTTCTCGGCCATGCTGATCTTCATGGGCGTGTGGTTCACCCTGGTGTATGCGCCAATCGCCCACATGGTCTGGGGCGGCCCGGGCAGCTTGCTGGGTGACTGGGGTGTACTCGACTTCGCAGGCGGCACCGTGGTGCACATCAACGCCGGTATTGCAGGCCTGGTTGCGTGCATCGTGCTCGGCAAGCGTAAAGGCTACCCAACCACGCCTATGGCACCGCATAACCTGGGTTACACCCTGGTCGGCGCGGCCATGCTGTGGATCGGCTGGTTCGGCTTCAACGCAGGCTCGGCAGCTGCCGCCAACGGCACCGCCGGTATGGCAATGCTGGTGACGCAAATCGCCACCGCCACTGCCGCACTGGGCTGGATGTTCGCCGAGTGGATTACCCACGGCAAGCCAAGCGCACTGGGCATCGCCTCGGGCGTGGTGGCCGGTCTGGTTGCAATCACCCCGGCTGCAGGCACCGTCGGCCCAATGGGCTCGATCGTGATCGGTCTGGCGGCAGGCGTGATCTGCTTCTTCTGTGCCACCAGCCTCAAGCGCAAGCTGGGCTATGACGACTCGCTGGACGCATTCGGCGTACACGGTATCGGCGGTATCGTCGGCGCCATCCTTACCGGCGTGTTTGCAGCGCCAGCACTGGGTGGCTTCGGCACCGTGACAGACATCGGCACACAAGTATGGATCCAGTTCAAAGGCGTCGCCTTCACTGTGATCTACACCGCGGTGGTGACGTACGTCATCCTCAAAGTGCTGGATGCCGTGATGGGCCTGCGGGTTAACGAAGAAGAAGAGGCTGTTGGCCTCGACCTGGCACAACACAACGAGCGTGGTTACAACCTGTAATCCGCCCTTTAAAAAAATACCCGGCTTGCCGGGTATTTTTTTACCTGAAATCTGGCGCTATTCGCTGCGATGAAATGATTTTTCTGATCACTTTAGGCTCAGATCAGTTCTACGCTTGTTTGTAGGAAGAAGGCTTACGTGACAACTCGACTATTAGCCGCTTTGCTTTTTTATTCAGCGCGCTAGAATGCGCGCCAAGGGGCGAAAAACAGCCCCTGGCAGGACGAAGGCGAGGATAAGCACCCGACGCTTTCAAGGCCCGCAGCTTGGGCTACGGGCAACGTGTTTACCTGAACGAGCAGCGCGAGATCGCGAAACTCGATAAGTTCTCGTCACCTTTAAGGATGAAGAGGCTTGAGCCTCGGTTTGCCCAAGGCTACTTTTTCACCAGCGGCAGTCGACACTGGGTGCAGCTGGTCTATAACTAATCTGCTTTACGCAAGTCATGGGGTAGAACATGAGCGACGATGATCTGGAAAATGATGACCTCGAAGTAGGTGACGATGACGAGGCCGAAGACGGTCTGGAAGCGGCAGCCGAAGACGTTGCAGACGACGACGGTGGCGATGATGCGCCGGCCCCTGCGGCCAAAGGCAAATCCAAGGCTGCGGTGTCGGTTGACGACCTGCCCAGCATTGAAGCCAAAAACAAAGAGCGTGATGCTCTGGCTCGCGCCATGGAGGAGTTCCTCTCCCGTGGTGGCAAAGTGCAGGAAGTCGAGGCGAACGTGGTGGCAGACCCACCCAAAAAGCCTGACAACAAGTACGGCAGCCGCCCTATCTAAGGTCAGCTCCCTTGCTTGAAGAAAAAACCCGCCGTCGCTGCGGGTTTTTTTGTGGGTAACACAAGCTGCGATTGTTTGATCCGTAGTCGCTGACGAGGGACGAGGCTGCGATGCGGGCCGCAGGACCGCCGATTGGGACCGCTGCGCAACCCATCGCAGCCTCGTACCTCGGCAGCGACTACAGAGCCTGTGTACGCATCGTTTTCAGCACTGCTGGCAGTTCGCTCAAGCAGCCCACTTCGGCATCCGGGGCTTTGTCGCCGTCCCAGTGTTTGCCGCCAGGGTTGAACCAGATGGCGCGCAAGCCCGCCTGCTGGGCGCCGGCAATGTCATCACCGGGGTGATCGCCCACGTGCACGGTCGCTGCTGGCGAAATACTGCCGCCGCGGCGCAGCGCCTCGTGAAACAACCGGGCGTCCGGTTTGGCAATGCCAATGTCTTCGGCGCACAACACAAACTTGAAGTGATGCCCCAGCCCGATGCGGCGCACGTCGGCATTGCCATTGGTCACGACGCCCAAGGCGTAATCCGGGGCCAGGGCCTTCAGCGTGTGCTCAGCATGTTCAAAGAGAACAAGCTTGTGACGCGCCTCCATGAACACCTCAAACGCTTGCTCTGCCATCGCGGCAGCCTGCGCATAACCCGCGCTATCCAAGGCGTGGAACAACACCCGCCGACGCAACGCGCTGATGCGATGCTTGAGCTGCGGCTCATCAACCAACACACGCTGGCGCAACGCCTGATACCCCGCAACATCCAGCGCGCCCAATTTTGGTGCATTTTCGGCCAGCCAGGTTTGCAGCACAGTTTCGGCACTGGCAATCACCGGCGCGGTGTCCCACAGGGTGTCGTCAAGGTCGAAGGTAATCAGCTCAATGGTCATTCACTGCCCTTACTGCGTTTGGCCCGTGGGTGGGCGCTGTCGTAAACCGATGCCAGGTGCTGGAAATCCAGATGGGTATAGATCTGCGTGGTTTTAATGTCCGCATGCCCGAGCAGTTCCTGCACCGCACGTAAATCCTGAGACGATTCCAGCAAATGGCTGGCAAATGAATGGCGCAGCATGTGCGGGTGCAGGTTCTGCCCCAGCTCGCGCTCACCGGCCGCTTTAACCCGCAACTGGATGGCCCGCGGGCCAAGCCGGGTGCCGCGCTGGCTGACAAACACCGCATCGTCTTGCGGGTTGGCAAGGCCACGCAAAGGCAGCCACGCCTGCAACGCTTCCCGGGCCTTTTTGCCCACAGGCAGCACGCGCGTCTTGCTGCCCTTACCGAGCACTTCCACCAGGCCGTCCGCCAAGTCGAGCTGGTCCAGGTTAAGCCCGGTCAGCTCCGACAAGCGCAGCCCGGATGAATAAAACAGCTCAAGAATGGCTTGGTCACGCAACGCCAGAAAGTCGTCCTCGACAGCACCTTCGAGCAGTTGCAGGGCCCGGTCAGTGTCGAGGGTTTTCGGCAGGCGGCGCTCACCCTTGGGCGGCGACAGGCCGTTGGCCGGGTCGTGATCACACAGCCCTTCGCGGTTGAGGTAGTGATACAGCCCGCGCACCGCCGACAGCAGCCGCGAGATGCTGCGCGAAGACTGGCCTTGCTGATGCAGGCGCGCCACCAGTTGGCGCAAGCGCTGGATATCCAGGGCAGGCCAGTCAGGGATGGATTCTTTAACGCAAAACGCCAGCACCTTGTTCAGGTCACGGCGATAAGCTTCTAGCGTGTGGGGAGACACTTGGCGCTCACTGCGCAGGTGCGTGCAGTAAGCGTCCAGTTGGTGTTCCACCGCTAGCGGACCGAGCGCAGGGCGCTGGTGAAGCGCGGCAAAACTCGCCCCAGCACTTCGGCGATATGCCCCAGAAACAGCATGCCCACCGAGCTTTTATAGTGCTGCGGGTCGCGGCTGCCCACGGCCAATACGCCATGCAGGCCCAGATGATTGAGCGCAACCACCGCCGTCGAACCGATTTGCTTGCGCTGTTCTTCGCCGAACAAGAAGTCCAGCTCGTGCTCACGCAGGCTACCGCTGACCGCTTTACCCTCGGCCAGCAAACCACCCAGGGCACGTTGTGCATCGGCGCTGTTGACCCAGCGCCCGACCGGCATCGGGTTGTCGCCAAACAGCACGAGGCTGACAAACGGCACCTGGAAATCCTGGCGCAGGCTGTCTTCGACGGCCATCACCAGTTCTTCAAGGCTGGTGGCGTCCATCAGGGCGAGGTTGAGGCGACGGGTTTTTTCGAACAAACGATCGTTGTCGCGGGCTACGTCCATCAATTGCGATAAACGATGGCGCATCTCGATGTTGCGACCGCGCAACAGCTCCAACTGGCGTTCAACCAGCGATATGGTGTCACCACGCTGGTGCGGGATCCGCAACGCCAGCAGCAACTCGTCGCGCTGATTGAAGAAGTCCGGATGAGCCTCCAGGTAGGCCGCAACCGTCGCAGCCTCCAGAGCGTCAGCAGGCAGTTCAAGGTCGGAAGGCTGTGGCTGGTCGGTCATCAGATGCGCTCGCTCATAAACGGACTTGTCCTTCGTACACACGCATCGCCGGGCCGGTCATGATCACGGACTGGCCTGGGCCACCCCATTCAATGGACAAGCGACCTCCGGGCAAATCGAGGGTCACCGGTGAGTCCATCCAGCCCTGGCTGATTGCCGCCACCGCAGCCGCACAGGCGCCGGTACCGCAGGCCTGGGTTTCCCCGGCACCACGCTCCCACACCCGCAGTTGCCCGCGTTGACGATCAATCACGTGCAAAAAGCCCACGTTGACCCGCGCCGGAAAGCGCGGATGGTGTTCAATTTTTGGCCCCAGCTCATGCACCGGCGCGGCGTTGATGTCGTCAACGCGCAACACCGCATGGGGGTTGCCCATCGAAACGGCAGCCAACTGCACCGGCTGCCCGTCGACATCCACTTCATAGCTCAACGCCTGGGCGTCGGCCACAAACGGGATCTCGTGCGGAACCAGGCGCGGCGGGCCCATGTCGACGCTGATTTGCCCATCGCTGCGCACGTTCAGTTCGATGATGCCGCTTTTGGTTTCGACCTTGATCTGACGCTTGGTGGTCAAACGCTTGTCGAGCACAAAACGGGCGAAACAGCGGGCACCGTTGCCGCACTGTTCAACTTCAGAACCGTCGGAGTTGAAGATCCGGTAACGGAAATCCACCTCCGGGTTGCTCGGTGCCTCAACGATCAATAATTGATCAAAACCGACACCCGTGTGCCGATCACCCCATTGTTTGGCGTGCTTGGGCAGAATGTGCGCGTGCTGGCTGACCAGGTCAAGAACCATGAAGTCATTGCCCAGGCCGTGCATTTTGGTAAAACGCAGCAACATGGGCTCACTCCGGCAGAAGGCTTTCGCCGGCATACAGCTCAGCAACGGTCTCGCGACGGCGCACTTCAAACGCTTGGTCGCCATCCACCAGAATTTCGGCGGCGCGGCCACGGGTGTTGTAGTTCGAGCTCATGACAAACCCGTAAGCACCTGCCGAGTGCACGGCCAGCAAATCACCTTCGGCCAGCGCCAACTGGCGGTCTTTGGCCAGGAAGTCACCGGTTTCGCAGATCGGGCCAACGATGTCGTAAGGGCGGGCTTCGGTGTCACGCGGGCGTACCGCGGTCACGTCCATCCAGGCCTGGTACAACGCCGGACGAATCAGGTCGTTCATGGCCGCGTCGACAATGGCAAAGTCTTTGTGCTCGGTGTGCTTGAGGTACTCGACCTGGGTCAGCAGCACGCCCGCATTGGCCACGATAAAACGGCCCGGCTCGAACACCAGTGCCAGATCACGGCCTTCAATGCGCGAACGCACAGCTTTGATGTAGTCAGCAGCCAAGGGCGGCTCTTCATCGCGATAACGCACACCCAAGCCACCACCGAGGTCGATGTGGCGCAGGTAAATGCCGCAATCGCCCAGACGGTCGATCAGCCCCAGCAGGCGATCAAGCGCATCGATAAACGGTTCGAGGGTGGTCAGTTGCGAGCCGATATGGCAATCGACGCCCACCACTTCGAGGTTAGGCAGTTGCGCGGCGCGGATGTACACGTCTTCGGCGTCGGCGATGGCGATGCCGAACTTGTTTTCTTTGAGGCCGGTGGAGATGTACGGGTGCGTGCCTGCGTCTACGTCCGGGTTGACCCGCAGCGAGATCGGCGCACGAACGCCCAGCTCGGCAGCCACCACTTGCAGGCGCTCCAGCTCGTCAGTGGACTCGACGTTAAAACAGTGCACGCCAACTTCCAGAGCACGACGCATGTCGTCGCGGGTCTTACCGACGCCCGAAAACACGATTTTGTCTGCCGAGCCGCCAGCGGCCAGCACACGCTCCAGTTCACCGCGCGACACAATGTCAAAACCAGCGCCCAAACGCGCCAGGACATTGAGTACACCCAGGTTGGAGTTGGCCTTGACTGCAAAGCACACCAGATGCGGCATGCCTTCCAGGGCATGCGCATAGGCGTTGTACTGCGCCTCGATGTGCGCCCGGGAATAGACGTAAGTCGGGGTGCCGAAGCGTTCGGCGATGGCCGTCAGCGCAACACCTTCGGCGAACAGCTCGCCGTCCCGGTAATTAAAAGCGTCCATGGTGTTCCCTTATTGATGCTTGTGCGCTTGAGATTGCGACGATTTGGCTTGGTCATCCGGGTTTTTGCTGTCATCGGGCAGATACAGCGGTCCTTTTTGACCACAGGCAGAAACAAGGCAAGCAACCGCGACAAGCGCAGCAAACGAAGAGATCAGGCGCTTCATGGCGAAATCCTTTGAAAAGCATTAATTGCGACCGAGTATACCGACCACCCACCAGCTTGCCTATGCAGCAGACGGCTCGCGCGGGGGGCACCTGTCCGGATAATCAGGTGTGCTATTGCGGCGGGTTGTCTTAGGGTTTGCAATCGGTCTGGAGCGCCCGTATCTTGCGAACTCCGAGCATGACTAGACACTACGAGGTTCCACCATGAGTTTGACTGAAGCCCGTTTTCACGATCTGGTCGATGCAACCCAGCAACAGCTGGAAGACGTTTTTGACGAGAGTGACCTGGACGTAGATCTGGAGAACTCAGCCGGTGTTCTAACGGTTAAGTTTGAAGGTGGAGCCCAATTGATCTTCAGCCGCCAGGAACCGTTGCGTCAGCTTTGGCTGGCCGCTAAAAGCGGAGGTTTCCACTTTGACTACGATGAGGAATCCTCGCGCTGGGTCTGCGATACGTCTGAGGAACTGCTCAGCGAGATGGTTCAGCGCCTGACCCTGGAGCACACGGGTGCTGACCTGGATTTTGACGAGATCTGATTGTGACTGCGCCTGCTAAACCCGCAAAACCGCTCTACAGCAACGTCAGCCCGGCCGTGCCGTCCCCATGCATCAGCACGTGCCGGCTGGATGAACACAAGGTTTGCCTGGGGTGTTTTCGCCACGTCGAAGACATTCGCGAATGGCGCTCGGCAAGTGATGCACGCCGCCGGGTCATTTGCGAGCAGGCCCGCGAGCGCAGGGGCTGATCGTTGTAGGAGCAGCCGGTCGACGCTCGATTGCCTCGCGATCTTTCAAAAGATCAAAAGATCGCGAGGCAAGCTCGCTCCTACAGGCAACCTTGTGTATTTATTTTGCTGTGGTAGTGTCCAAGTTCGCCTCGTCGACACGAGGTTGGTCAAAACCCCGCCATGTCCTGGCGGGGTTTTGCTTTTCCGTGCAGAAAAAAGGAGTCTGCCAGGTCATGAGTACTTCACCCGCCATCACCCTCACACGCCTGGACGTACAACGTCTGGAGAAGCTGATCGACAGTCTGGATGACACGTTACCCGGTGTTGTTGCGTTGCAGGCCGAGCTGGACCGTGCCGAAAACGTCGTCGGCCACGAAGAAGTGCCGGCCAACGTCGTGACCATGAACTCACGCGTACATTGCCGTGAAGAAAGCAGCGGCAAGGATTACCACCTGACGCTGGTCTACCCCAAGGATGCCAACGCAGACGAAGGCAAAATTTCGATTCTGGCGCCGGTCGGCAGCGCATTGCTGGGCTTGCAGACGGGTCAGCACATCAACTGGCCGGCACCCGGCGGCAAGACCCTCAAACTTGAATTGCTTGAAGTTAAATACCAGCCAGAAGCCGCAGGCGATTTCGAGCTTTAAACTGCCCCGATACACCAGATCCGCGGTAGCGCTCGGTTTTGCAGCGCTGCCCAAACGCCCTAGACCGTTATAACGGGCAACCTGATCGGGTGTTCATGCCGAGCCAGCTGGCTCAAAAAACGGTAGCTGTCATTCAACTCACGCGACAGCGCCAGGCGCTCACGACTGTCCGGCCCGGTCTTCCATTTCGAACGGTTGTCCAGCTGCGCCAACTGCTGCTCATCCCAGCCCCATTCGTGGGTCAGGCGCTCAAGCAGAGCGCGCTGCCAAGGAGCACCCTGCGCCGGGGCATGGCCGGAGAGCTTGTGATTGACCTTGAGGTACAGGCTGCGGCGCACCAGTTCCAGGCGCTGAACATCGCCACGGGCCTGCAAGTAGCCCTCAATGCGCCGGTACACCATCACGTACGGATCCAGCTCATCAAGGTCCAGTTGATGGGCGTACACGGCGCGCTTATAGCCCAAGCTCAAGCAACTCACCCGCGGGTGCTCGCTGGCATACACCTCAATCAACAACAATTTGAGCACCGATTTGTAGGGCGACTCGATGCCCTTGAACAACTGCTTCAACCCGGCCCCTAAAAACTCGGCCGCCGGAATGTGCGCCAAATGCCCGAGGTCGATCACCTCATCCGCCGGGATCAGGCGCTGGGCTTCAAGCGCCTGAATGAATTCGCCATAACGGGCTTCTTCATACGCGGGCACCCACCACCACAACGGCGTGCGCCCGCCGAGCCAGATCGCCGTGCGATAAAACTCGTCGAGCAACAACGAATGTTGCGCGTTCACAAAGTCATCCACGTCGCAATGCAGAGCACGCTCGCCCTGGGCGAAACGCTGGGCATCGATCAGAAAAAAGTGCGCCTCACTGCCCTGGCCCGCAGCCCATGTCTCCAGGCGGCGGCATTTTTTGCGCAAATTGGCCAACGCCTGGTCGTCCAGACCCGGCGCGTGACAGAGCCACACGTCCATATCGCTCTGGTCGGTCTGCGCCAACGTGCCCAGGCTGCCCATTAGATACAGGCCGTGAATGGCCTGGGGCTGGCCGGGCTGTGGGCGATAGATAAAGTCAGCGGCTAACGCCTGCGCCGCCGCCAAGGTTGGCGCATCCGGGGCATAACCTGAGACACCGGCCGGCGTGCAGTCCGAGACATAACCGGGCAGCAACGGGTCGTTCACATGAAACAACAGGGCCAACAGATTCAGGATCGTTTGCTGAGCGGGCAACAGGCCTTCCATTGCGCGCTGCAGACGTCCGTTGTTGACCGCCAGAAACCGCTCACGCACCTGATGGAGAACCTGTCGATCGATTCCCTCACTCAGAGCGGGTCTTACTTCCAGGGGGCGCGTCATTGCACACTCAGACCGGCTCGCCAAACGAGAAAGAGGAGGGGTGGTGAGTTTACAGCCAGCAGCACAAAAGACTTAGGGCGATTGTGTTTTTGACGTCAGATTTTTTACATATCTGAACATTAGACGGGAAACAGGGAATGCGCCCGCGGAATCAACAAAGGGGGAGATTCCGTGGGCAATGCGGGATGTCAGGCAATTTCTGCCAGTTTTTTGCTCAGCTTCGGTTCTGAGGTAAGGATATACAGCAGCTTTTGGACTTGCTCGACGGCATCACGACCCAGGCTGGTCAGGTAACCACCATCAGGTTGATTGATCAGGTCTTTGTCATACAAACGTTGTGCTGCCGCGATCCGTTGTGGATCGGCGGTCTGATGGATCTTCAGGCCCTCAAGCGTACTTTCCAGGTCAAACAGTGCAAGGACTTCCAGTTCGGCAACCAACTCAGGGGTAAACGACATAAAAACTCCAGACTATGCAGGAAAAGGCGACAACGGCTCTAAGGTGATCCCACTATCACCAACTGTCCAGTGACAGTTCCGACCTTATATAAGCAGCGTGTCGTGCCGGCCCCGCATTGACGCGCTTACGAGGCAATTGGAGTGTAGACCCTGCCCTCGATTACGCGCGCGAATAAAGCCTGCCCTCCAACTACCACGCTTTCAGTTATATAAACATTCTTAAATAGTATTTTTAAGAATAATCGCGCCTCACTACTATGACATCCACGCCAGCACCTCAGTCGGCAACCCATATTTCCAGGAGCACACCATGAGCGCATCTCTGCGTAGCGTTGACGGTCAGGACGAAGCCACCATTCTGCGGGAAATCCAGAGCGCGCTACGGGACCTGCGCTTTGGTGCCGTCGAAATCACCGTGCACAACGCACAAGTGGTTCAGATCGAACGCAAAGAAAAATTCCGGCTACAAAACCCGAGCCAGAAAAGTAATTGAGCCAAACGCACTCATTGGAGTGCGTTCATAACAACTAGAAACGCTTTGGAGCCTCACCTATGTCCCTACGCCGTTACGCTCTGGCCGCGCTGGCCAGTGCCATTTTTGCTGGCTCCGCTGTAGCCAAAGACTACGAATTGCTCAACGTTTCTTACGATCCAACCCGTGAGCTGTACCAGGATTACAACGCTGAGTTTGTTAATTTCTGGAAAGCCAGCCACCCGGGCGACAACGTCAAAATTCAGCAGTCTCACGGTGGTTCGGGCAAACAGGGCCGTGCCGTGGTTGATGGCTTGCGCGCCGACGTCGTGACCCTGGCATTGGCCGGCGACATCGATGAAATCTCCAAACTCAACAAAGGCTCGCTGCCAGCCGACTGGCAAACCCGCCTGCCGGACGCCAGCACCCCGTACACCTCGACCATCGTGTTCCTGGTACGCAAGGGCAACCCTAAAGGCATCAAAGACTGGGGCGACCTGGTCAAGAAAGACGTCTCGGTGATTACCCCGAACCCTAAAACCAGCGGCGGCGCGCGCTGGAACTTCCTCGCGGCCTACGCCTACGGCCTGAAAGCCAACGGCGGCGACGAAGCCAAAGCCAAAGCCTACGTGCAAGAGCTGTTCAAGCACGTACCGGTACTGGATACCGGCGCACGCGGCTCGACCATTACCTTCGTCAACAACGGTCAGGGTGACGTGTTGCTGGCCTGGGAAAACGAAGCGTTCCTGGCACTGAAAGAAGACGGCGGTACAGACAAGTTCGATATCGTCGTACCTTCGCTGTCGATCCTGGCCGAGCCACCGGTGGCTGTGGTCGACAAAAACGCCGAGAAAAAAGGCAATCTGGAGATCGCCAACGCGTACCTCAAACACCTGTACAGCCCGGCTGGCCAAGAGATCGCAGCCAAGAACTTCTATCGTCCGCGTGACGAAAAAGTAGCGGCCAAATACGCCGAGCAATTTCCGAAACTGGAGCTTGTCACTATCGACAAAGACTTCGGCGGCTGGAAAACTGCGCAGCCGAAATTTTTTAATGACGGTGGCGTGTTCGACCAGATCTACCAGGCGCAATAACCTGTGGGGCGGGGCATTAAGCCACGCTGAAAGCTAGAACATAGAGCCCGCGACCCTGTTGCGGGCTTCGTGCGTTAACCAAGGACTCTTATGTCTCGTCGTATTTCCCCCGTCATACCCGGCTTCGGGCTGACGCTGGGCTACACCTTGGTGTACCTCAGCCTCATCGTGCTTATACCGTTGGCTGCCATGTTTGTGCATGCCGCGCAACTCACCTGGGAGCAGTTTTGGGCCATCATCACCGCGCCGCGGGTGTTGGCAGCGCTCAAGCTCAGTTTTGGCACCGCTTTTTTTGCCGCCTTGATCAACGGCGTCATCGGCACCGTTCTGGCCTGGGTGCTGGTGCGTTACACCTTCCCCGGGCGCAAGATCATCGATGCCATGATCGACCTGCCCTTTGCCCTGCCAACGGCGGTGGCCGGTATTGCACTGACCACGTTGTACGCGCCCCACGGCTGGATTGGCCAGTTTGCCTCGGACCTGGGCTTCAAAATCGCCTACACCCCGCTGGGTATTACCCTGGCCCTGACCTTTGTGACCCTGCCGTTTGTGGTGCGCACCGTGCAGCCGGTTCTGGCAGACATCCCGCGTGAAATCGAAGAGGCCGCCGCCTGCCTGGGCGCCAAGCCCCTGCAAGTGTTCCGCTACATCCTCATGCCGGCCCTGTTGCCCGCCTGGTTGACCGGTTTTGCGCTGGCCTTTGCCCGTGGCATCGGTGAGTACGGCTCGGTCATTTTCATCGCCGGTAACATGCCGATGAAAACCGAGATTCTGCCGCTGCTGATCATGGTCAAGCTCGACCAGTACGACTACACCGGCGCCACCGCCATCGGCGTGATGATGCTGGTGGTTTCCTTCGTGTTGCTGCTGCTGATCAACTTGATCCAGCGCCGCATCGAAACCCCATCCTGAAGGAGGCCAGCGTATGTCCAGTTCGTCTATAAACGCGGCCTCCGCCGCCAACGCTGCACGTCGTGGCAGCGCGCTTTCACGCCGGCTGCTGATCGCACTTGGCTGGTTGTTCTTTATCGGCTTCTTGCTGTTGCCACTGCTGATCGTAGTGTCCCAGGGCCTGAAGCTGGGCTTCGGTGCGTTCTTCGATGCGATCCTTGAGCCCGACGCCTTGTCGGCCCTCAAGCTGACCATCATCGCCGTCGTCATTTCGGTGCCGCTCAACGTGGTGTTTGGCGTGAGTGCGGCCTGGTGCGTGAGCAAATACAGCTTTCGCGGCAAAAGTATCCTGGTCACCCTGATCGACCTGCCGTTTTCGGTATCACCGGTGATCGCCGGTCTGGTCTACGTGCTGATGTTCGGCGCACAGGGTTTCTTCGGCGAGTGGCTGCAAGACCACGACATTCAGATCATCTTTGCGTTACCGGGCATCGTGCTGGCAACCATCTTTGTGACGGTGCCCTTCGTGGCCCGTGAGTTGATCCCGCTGATGCAAGAGCAGGGCACTCAGGAAGAAGAAGCCGCACGCTTGCTGGGCGCCAATGGCTGGCAGATGTTCTGGCACGTCACTGTGCCCAACATCAAATGGGGCCTGATCTACGGCGTTGTACTGTGTACGGCGCGGGCGATGGGCGAATTTGGCGCGGTGTCGGTGGTTTCCGGGCACATTCGCGGGGTGACCAACACCCTGCCGCTGCACGTCGAGATCCTCTACAACGAATACAACCACGTCGCCGCCTTCGCTGTGGCCACCCTGTTGCTGATCCTGGCGCTCTTCATCCTGCTGCTCAAGCAGTGGAGCGAATCCCGTATTAACCGCCTGCGCGCCAGCGCCGCGGAGGAATAAACCATGTCGATCGAAGTCCGTAACGTCAGCAAGAACTTCAACGCCTTCAAAGCGCTGGACAGCATCAATCTGGACATCCACAGCGGCGAGCTGGTGGCATTGCTGGGCCCGTCGGGCTGCGGCAAAACCACCCTGTTGCGCATCATCGCGGGGCTTGAAACCCCGGACCAGGGCAGCATCGTCTTCCACGGCGAAGACGTCTCGGGCCATGACGTGCGTGATCGCAACGTCGGTTTCGTGTTCCAGCATTACGCGCTGTTCCGCCACATGACGGTATTCGACAACGTGGCCTTCGGCCTGCGCATGAAGCCCAAGGGCGAGCGCCCGAACGAAACCCGCATCGCTGAAAAAGTCCACGAGCTGCTGAACATGGTGCAGCTGGACTGGCTCTCTGACCGCTACCCGGAGCAACTGTCGGGTGGTCAGCGCCAGCGTATCGCCCTGGCCCGCGCCCTGGCGGTGGAGCCTAAAGTGCTGCTGCTCGACGAACCGTTCGGCGCCCTCGACGCCAAGGTCCGTAAAGAACTGCGCCGCTGGCTTGCACGCCTGCACGAAGACATCAACCTGACCTCGGTGTTCGTGACCCACGACCAGGAAGAAGCGATGGAAGTCGCGGACCGCATCGTGGTCATGAACAAAGGCGTGATCGAGCAAATCGGCTCACCGGGTGACGTCTACGAAAACCCGGCCAGCGACTTTGTTTATCACTTCCTGGGCGATTCCAACCGCTTGCATTTGGGCGAGGACAACCACGTCCTGTTCCGTCCGCACGAAGTGTCGTTGTCGCGCCACGAACTCGAAGACCACCACGCCGCCCAGGTACGCGACATCCGCCCGCTGGGTGCGACCACCCGGGTGACGTTGAAGGTTGAGGGTCAAAGCGAGCTGATCGAAGTGGAAGTAGTCAAAGACCATGACAGCCTGACCGAACTGGCCCGCGGCGAGACGTTGTTCTTCAAGCCGAAGGTGTGGCAGAAGGCTTAAAAACATCCTCACCCGCAGAGGGAAGGGTATCAGCACATCTTTTGATGGCTGACAAAACCCTATAGGTAGGAGCCAACTTGTCTCGCGATCTTTTGCTGTTAAAGATCAAAAGATCGCGAGGCAAGCTCGCTCCTACAAATATTAGGTGCACACAAAAAACCGCACCTGCGGCACCCCGACTTAGCAGTCATCGCGTTAAGGCCTACAAAACTCTCGGCTTCATCCTTCGCAAGCTACCCATCTGCTCCGACATAAATATCGTTTTTACGCACCTAGAGTCCGACTTATCTCCCACGACAAGTTGCAAGGACTCGCATGACTGAAAACCGAAGGCCCATCAAGGCCCGCTCTGCGGGCTGGGCAACAGGCATCACTGATGCCCTGCTTAAAAAAGATATTTCCCCCAATCAGATCTCCATGGCCAGTGTGGTCTTTGCACTGTCAGGTGTCGCTGCGCTGATACTGGACAGCGGCGTCGTTGGATCGATCATCTGTGCCCTCTCTATTCAATTGCGTCTGCTGTGCAATCTTTTGGACGGGATGGTGGCAATCGAGGGTGGGAAACAATCGCGCCTCGGAAGTCTCTACAACGAATTTCCGGACCGGATTGCCGATAGCGTGCTCATCGTCGGTGTTGGCTATGCCATCGGCTATTCGGACCTTGGCTGGTGTGGTGCATTGGCTGCTGCGCTCACCGCGTATGTCCGGGTTTTTGGCGGGTCGATTGGCCTCAAGCAGTGTTTTGCCGGGCCAATGGCCAAACAACACCGCATGGCCCTGATGACCGTAGCCCTCCTGATCAATGCCGCGGAAACAGCCGCTTTCGGCACACACAAGGCGCTATTGGTCGCTCTGGTCGTCATTGTTATCGGCTCGCTGATCACCTGCGGGACGCGAACCCTCGCAATCGCCAGACAGCTAAAGGAAAACGACCATGTGGATCAGTAACGCACTGACGTCTGTTCTACGTGTCCTGATCGGTGTCACCGCCCGCTGGGAGAGCCCTCCAGACCTCACTCGCCAGCGCATCTACTTTGCCAACCACACCAGCCATATGGACACGCTGGCCATCATTGCCGCTTTACCCGCCGATGCTCGTGTAAACGTAAGGCCGGTGGCCGCCGCCGACTACTGGGGCAAAAATGCGTTTCTCTCGTACATCTCACAAAAAGGGCTGAATGCAGTTCTGATTGATCGAACATCCGGCGCGGATAAAAACCTTCTTGAACCCATCTTTGACGTGTTGAAAGCGGGGCACTCCATCATTTTTTTCCCGGAAGGGACTCGCTCCTGTCAGGCGCTGCCTGGCGAGTTCAAATCGGGCCTGTTCCGGTTGAGCGAAACCTTTCCTGATGTCGATCTGGTACCTGTCTATTTGGAAAATTTTCATCGCTCCATGCCCAAAGGCAAGCATTTCCCGCTGCCCATTATCTGCACAATCCGGATCGGCAATCCGCTGCAAAAAATGATTGGTGAAGAAAAACCGTTATTCCTGGAGCGAGCGCGTGACGCCATTGTGAGGTTGTCGCAATGATGCTTGAAACGAAGTTTTTGTGGTTCTTTGCGGGGCTGGTCGGTCTATTGGCCAGCGCCTCGTTGATCGGTCATGTATTGGCCAGCAGAACCAAAACTGACAATGCCATGGCAACGGTTGAAAACCTCAATCAGCGCGTCAATGCCTGGTGGGGCATGGTGATCGTCTTCTTTATGTCTTACCTGCTGGGCGGTAATGCGACGGTCATTCTCTTCGGTTTCATTTCACTGTTTGCTCTACGTGAGTTCATTACCTTGGCGCCCACAAAGCGGGGAGACCATAACGCACTGTTTATCGCCTTTTTTGTCCTTATCCCACTGCAATATGCACTGATCGCTTGCCAGTGGTACTCAATGTTTACGCTGTTGGTTCCGGTCTATGCGTTTCTGCTGTTGCCAGCCATTGCCGTGTTGAGCCAGGACACTGAGTGCTTTTTGGAGCGCACGGCAAAAATTCAGTGGGGTGTGATGATTTGTATTTTTTGCATCAGTCACGCTCCCGCCCTGTTAATGCTGGATCTGGAAGGCTTTAAGGGACAGAACGCGCTGCTGCTGTTCTATCTGATGTTCGTGGTGCAGTTAAGTGATGTCCTGCAATACGTGTTTGGCAAACTCTTCGGCAAGCACAAAGTAGCACCGCTGGTAAGCCCCTCAAAAACCGTGGAAGGTCTCGTAGGAGGAGGCTTGGCAGCGACGTTGATTGGCGGATGCATGTTTTGGATGACACCCTTCAGTTTCTGGCAATCACTGATGATGGCTTTTGTGATCGTGGTGATGGGTTTCGTGGGCGGGCTGGTGATGTCAGCCATCAAGCGAAGCTTAAGTGCCAAGGACTGGGGCACCATGATCAAAGGGCACGGCGGCATGCTCGACAGGATGGATTCAGTCTGCTTCGCAGCACCGATCTTCTTTCACCTGACACGCTACTTTTTCTCGGTATAGCGCAAGCCCTGTGGCGGCAGGCATACGCTGCCAGCCGCCACAGGCTTTTAGCTTTTAAGGCTTTTTCAGCTTCGGATTGGGAAAGAACTGCACCGCCTGAACGTTCGGGGTCGGTGGTTTTTTCAGTGCCGAGGTGTTGACCCGCGTGCCCAATTCCTTGGGCACCGACAGACCTTGCTCATTCAGCGTGTCGGAGTAGCCGCAGGCCACGCATTCGCGGTGCGGCACGTCGTTTTCGTTCCACATCATCAGCTTGTCAGGCTCGCTGCACGCCGGGCAGACAGCCCCGGCGATAAAGCGCTTTTTTGTCACGTTTACCGGTGCATCACTCATGCTGCCTTGTCCTCGGTCAGGCCGCTGTGGCGCAACAAGGCGTCAATCGACGGCTCACGGCCACGGAAGTCCTTGAACAGTTCCATTGGGGCCAGCGAGCCACCGCGCGCCAGAATGGCCTGGCGGAATGCCTTGCCGGTGTGCGGGTTGAACACGCCTTCTTCTTCAAAGCGCGAGAACGCATCCGCCGACAACACTTCAGCCCATTTGTAGCTGTAGTAACCCGCCGCGTAACCGCCTGCAAAGATGTGCGCGAAGCTGTTGGGGAAGCGGTTGTACGCCGGTGGGCGCATGACCGAAACCTCATCACGGATGCCGTCCAGCACTTGGGCAACGCTGCGGCCATCGCCGTGGGTGGCGTGCAGTTCGAAGTCAAACAGCGAGAACTCCAGCTGACGCACCATCATCAGGCCGGACTGGAAGTTCTTGGCCGCGAGCATTTTATCCAGCAGGTCTTTTGGCAGCGCTTCGCCGGTTTCATAGTGGCCGGAGATCAGCGCCAGGCCTTCCGGCTCCCAGCACCAGTTTTCCATGAACTGGCTTGGCAGCTCGACCGCATCCCACGCCACGCCGTTGATACCGGACACGCCTGCGTGTTCGATCTCGGTCAGCATGTGGTGCAGGCCATGACCGAACTCGTGGAACAGGGTGGTCACTTCGTCGTGGGTCAGCAGTGCAGGCTTGCCCGCAACGGCCGGGGTGAAGTTACACACCAGGTTGGCTACCGGGCTTTGCAGCTCGCCGGCTGCGGTGCGGCGACGGTCACGGGCGCCGTCCATCCAGGCACCACCGCGCTTGTTGGCGCGGGCGTACAGGTCAAAGAAGAAACGCCCGATGTGCTGGCCGTTTTCTTTGATTTCGAACAGGCGAACATCGGGATGCCAGGTGTCGAAGCCTTTGATTTCAGCAATGTCGATGCCGTACAGGCGATGCACGATGGCGAACAAGCCATCCAGCACTTTGTCGATCGGGAAGTAGGCGCGCAGGGCTTCTTGCGACACGCTGTAACGCTGCTCGCGCAGTTTTTCGCCGAAGAAACCGGTGTCCCAGCTTTTCAGTTCGTCGCAGCCTTGCTCGCTGGCATAGGCTTGCAGTTGCTCAAGGTCACGCGCCGCAAACGGCTTGGTGCGCTTGGCCAGGTCACGCAGGAAGGTCAGCACCTGATCCGGCGTTTCAGCCATTTTGGTGGCCAGGCTCAGCTCGGCAAAGCTGCCAAAACCCAGCAACTTGGCCAGTTCCTGACGCAGGTCGAGGATCTGTTCCATCACCGGACCGTTATCAAACTGACCGGCATTCGGGCCTTGGTCCGACGCGCGGGTGCAGTAGGCGGCGTAGACTTCTTCGCGCAGAGCGCGGTCTTCGGCGTAGGTCATGACCGGGTAGTAGCTTGGGAACTCGAGCGAGATCAACCAGCCATCCAGCCCTTTAGCCTGTGCAGCCGCGGCCATTTGCGCCTTGGCCGATTCGGTCAGGCCTGCCAGCGCAGCTTCGTCGGTGATGTGCTTGGTCCAGGCCTGGGTCGCGTCCAGCAACTGGTTGGAGAACTTGCTGCCCAGCTCGGACAGTTTGCTCTGCACTTCGGCGTAGCGCTTCTGCTCGGCTTCTGGCAGATCAATACCCGACAAGCGGAAATCGCGCAGCGAGTGTTCAAGAATGGTCTTTTGTGCCTGATCAAAGTCAGCCACTTGCGAGCTGTGGGCCAAGGCTTCGAAGGCCTGGAACAGCTCACGGTTCTGGCCCATCTCGGTGGAGTAGGCGCTCAATGCAGGCAAGCACGCCTCGTAAGCTTCACGCAGTTCAGTGCTGTTGCACACCGCGTTCAAGTGGCTGACCGGGCTCCAGGCAGCGCCCAGACGGTCGTTCAACTCATCCATCGCCAGCACCAGACCGGCCCACGTCGGGTTCTTGCCTTGATCGGCGAGGATCTTTTGAATGCCAGCACGGTTGTCCGCGAGGATCTGCTCGATGGCCGGCTGGACGTGCTCAGGACGGATCGCCGAAAACGGCGGCAGGTCGTAGGGCTGCAATAGAGGGTTTTTCTCGCTCACGTTTGGCACCTTGGCTAGAAGAAAGTGAAGATCTGTTGAGGTTTCATTGCAAAAACTGAACCACTCACCTCGTTGTAATGAAACGTCAGCAGACCTTTGGCCATCTTAATTACAATCGACCGTTACCGCAGCCCTGTAACGCCCTATTACTGCTAAAGAAGGAAGCTATTTGTGTCCATCCGTCCGTTCCAGCAGCACACACCTACCGTGGGCGAGCGCGCCTTTGTCGACCGTTCGGCCGTGGTGATTGGCGACGTCGAGATCGGCGCCGACAGTTCGATCTGGCCATTGACCGTGATTCGCGGCGATATGCACCGCATCCGCATCGGTGCGCGCACCAGCGTGCAAGACGGCTGCGTGCTGCACATCACCCACGCCGGGCCGTTCAACCCTGAAGGTTTCCCGCTGCTGATCGGCGATGACGTGACCATCGCGCACAAGGTCATGCTGCATGGCTGCACCGTGGGCAGCCGGATTTTGATCGGCATGAGCAGCATCGTGATGGACGGGGCGGTGATTGAAGACGACGTGATCGTGGGCGCGGGCAGCCTGGTGCCTCCGGGCAAGCGCCTGCAAAGCGGCTTTTTGTATGTGGGCAGCCCGGTCAAACAAGTGCGTGAACTGACTGAAAAAGAGAAAGCCTTTTTTACCTACAGCGCTGGCAACTACGTAAAACTCAAAGACCAGCACTTGGCCGAAGGCTACGACCAGCCCGTTTAAGCCGCCTATTTTGGAGCCCTGCATGCAGTATCAAAACGTATTGTTCGACCTCGACGGCACCCTAACCGACCCACGCGAAGGCATCACCCGTTCAATCCAGTATGGATTGAGCAAAATGGGCATTGATGAGCCAGATCTGCGCAAACTCGAACACTTTATCGGCCCGCCGTTGCTGCAAGCCTTTATCGAGTTTTACGGCTTCAGCGAAGCCCAGGCATGGGAAGCCGTGGGCTTTTACCGTGAGCGTTTCTCGGTCAAAGGCCTGTACGAAAATCAGGTGTTTGAGGGTATTACGCCGCTGCTTGAAGAACTGGTGGGCCAAGGCCGCCAGCTGTTCATCGCCACCTCGAAGCCGCAAATCTACGCCCGCGAAATCGCCCGGCACTTTGACTTCGCCAAGCACTTTAAAGTGATTTACGGCAGCGAGCTCGACGGCACGCGCACCAACAAGGTCGAGCTGATTGCTCACCTGATGGCCGAAGAAAAGCTGGACCCGGCGCAGACCCTGATGATCGGCGACCGCAAGCACGACCTCATCGGCGCCAGCCACAACGGCCTGGACGCGGCGGCCGTGGGCTACGGCTTTGGCAGCTTCGAAGAGCTGAGCGCACACGCGCCCACCTACCACTTTGAGACGCTGGCACAGCTGCACCAGGCGTTTAGATAAACCGGTTGGAGCGGGCTTGCTCGCTCCTACACGATTCGTGCGTCGATTTCGCGCTGCAAATCCTGGCGCCAGCCCAGCAGAAAACCCAACTCCACCACCACAAACAACGGCCCGACAATCAGCCCGGTTACGTCGTCGATAAACGCAGGCTTGCGCCCTTCGTAGTAATGCCCCACAAACTGGATCACCCAGCCGACTACAAACAGCCCAACCCCCCAGCTCAGCCACGCGCCCGTGCTCAGCGCCGCCAAGGTGTGCCCTAGCCACACCGCAAGCCCCAGCAACATGGTCATTAATAACCCCAGGCGCAGTTCAAGGCGCAGGTAAAACACCGCACTGGCGATCATCACCAACACCGCAGGTGAAATGCCCGCCCATTGCGGTCGCGACAACAGCACCGCCACGGCAATCACAATCAACGGGATGCCCACAAAGTGGCTAACGATATTGCGTTTGTCACGGTGGTAAGCGGCGTATTGGCTCAGATGATCAACCAGGCTTTTCATGGCGCAAGCTCTTGGGGTAAAAAGCTGATTGTAGTCGCTGCCGAAGGCTGCGAAGGGTTGCACAGCAACCCGTTTTCTTGAAGCCCCCTCCATCGCCCCCACAGCATCCGACCCACTCAGCAGGCAATAAACGCCAGCGGCAAATCACGAATCTGCTCGCGCGCCAGCGGCTGATAAGGCCCTTCACGGGTCAATTCATGCAGCAGCTCTTCACGCAGTTGATGAAACTCAAAACTGCTGCGATGACGCGGATGGGGCAGGTCGATGTTGACCACTTGCTTGATCCGCCCCGGCCGCGGTTCCAGCACCACCACGCGGTCAGCCAGAAAAATCGCCTCTTCGACGTCATGCGTCACCAGCACGGTGGTGATTTTGGCCCGCTCGCGAATCGCCAGCAGTTCGTCCTGCATTTGCTGGCGGGTCAAGGCATCCAGCGCCCCAAACGGCTCATCCAACAGCAAAATCCGTGGGCTGGCCACCAGCCCGCGAGCAATCGCTACGCGCTGCGCCATGCCGCCGGACAACTGATGCGGGAACGCCCGGGCGAAGTCTTTCAAGCCCACCAGTTCAATAAACGCCGCGACCCGCTGCTGACGCTCGGCCGCAGTCAGCGGTTCATTCACCAGCCCCAGGCCAATGTTGTCTTCAACGCTCAACCACGGGAACAGACGGTGTTCCTGAAACACGATCCCACGCTCGCTGCCCACGCCGTTGACGGCCTTGCCATCCACTTCAATCGAGCCGCGAAACTCAGTGTCGAGCCCCACCAGCAAACGCAGCAAGGTCGACTTGCCGCAACCGCTGGAGCCGACAATGGCGACAAACTCACCTTGCGCAATCTGCAAATTGAAATCGCGTATGGCTTCCAGTTCCAGGCCGTCCACTTCGAAGGATTTACCGACCTGATTAAAACTGACGATAGGTGCGTTCATACATTTCTCCAGCGGGTTGCGCGGGTTTCGAGGCGTTGGCCAATCAGGTTCAGCAGGGCGCCGGTCAGGCCCACCAACAGCATGCCGCTGAGGATGGTGTCCATGCGCAGCAGTTGTTGGGCGCCGATCATCAGGCTGCCGATGCCACCATTGGACGGCATAAAGTATTCCGCGCCGATGGTGCCCAGCCAGGCGTAGATCAGGCTCAGACGCAGCCCGGCAAAGATCCCCGGCGCGGCACCCGGCAAGACCAGCAGGCGCAAGCGTTGCCACAGACTCAGGCGCATCACCTGCGCCGCTTCACGCAACTGCGGCGAAAGGTTGGCCACACTGCGTTGGGTGGCAATAAACAGCGGGAAAAAAGCGGCCAGGGCGACGAAAACCCACTTCGACAACTCGCCCAGGCCAAACCATGCCGTGAGTAAAGGTACCCACGCAAAAATCGCAATCTGGCGCAGCGCCGACAGGCTCGGCCCCAACAACCGTTCGCTGGTCGACGACAACCCCAGTACCACGCCAAAGACAAAACCCAAACCGCCGCCCAACAACAAACCACCCAAGGTGCGCTTGAGGCTCAAAGCCATCGAGGTCGGCAAGCTGCCGTCGACCAGGCCGCTCCAGGTGCTGTGCACCACTGCCCATGGGCTCAACAGAATCTGCGGGTCGACCCATGCTTGCGTCACCGCGACTTGCCACAGCGCCAGCAGAAGCAGCGGCAACCACACTGATTGCAGACGCTGCCAGCCAGTCGAACGCGGGCCAAGGGTCAATTGCGCGGTCGCCGCATGCGGCCAATGCACCAGCTTTTGATCCAGCCAGCCAATGCCGCGATCCATCGAGACGCCGATCACACCAATCACCACGATGCACACAAACACAATATCGAGCATGAACAACTGCCGCGCATAGACCATCAAGTAGCCGACACCTTCGCTGGAGGCCAGCAACTCCACAGCCAGCAACGAGGTCCAGCCAGCCGCCAGCGCCAGACGCAAACCGGCCATAAAACCGGGCAGGGCGGCGGGCACGATCAGTCGGCGAACTTTAAGGTGCAGCGGCAAGCGCAGCACCTGCGCGGCTTCACGCAACTTGGGCTGGGCATCGCGCACCGCAACCAGCGTGTGCAAGGTAATGGGCACCACAATTGCCTTGATCAGCACCACCAGCTTGAGCACTTCACCGATGCCAAAAAACACCATGAACAGCGGAATCCAGGCCAAGGTGGGCACTTGCGCCAATGCGCTGAAGGTCGGCAAAACCAGCCGCTGCGCCACACGGCTCAAGCCCAGCGTGGCGCCCAGCACCGCGCCTATACCGACGCCGACCAGCAAACCAAAAAACAGACGTTGCAGGCTGATCGCCAAATGCCCCCACAGCTCACCCGCGCCCAACTCCAGCGCGCTTTGCCAGACCAGCGAAGGCGGCGGCAAAATCTGCTCGCTCATCCATTGCTCGCGAGCGGCCAACCACCATAGAAAAAAAAGGCCTATTGGCAATAGCCACGGCAGTGCGCGCTGACTGACGTTGGGTAACCAAGCCTTCACACCCAACGCTGGGGCAGCCAAAGGCAAATTGAGCAGCGAAACTTTAGCCATCGCAGACCTCCGTTGTCGGTTGTGCGGGCGCAACCAAACGTTCTATTTATATTCCCGTTTGATCTATAAATATTGATATTCATATCTATAAGAGATAAAGACGTCCTTTATGCCGTGTCTTGAGACCCGCTGCCAATGCATTAAATGAATATTTTCAGTGCGGCTTATGCATATCAGGCCGACAGCCGCAGACTAGAACGCTTATTCCTTTTAGTTACTAAATTGTGAGCTTTTAGTATTTATTCTTCGCTACATCTTATGCCTACTTTTTGCTCCTCAATGCCCGCCGTATTCAGGAGCTGCCCCCATGTCAATCCCTCTCAAACACGCCTTTCGCCGCCTGGCCGCGCCTGCCTTAGCGGGCTTGCTGGGCTGCTTGCCATTGCTGGGCCACGCCGATGACTTAAAGCAAATCCGCATCGCCGTACCCGACCTCAGCGCGGGCAGCCAACACAGCGGCGGCGGGATCAGCGACGTGCTGCGCAGCCAGCAGTTGCTGGAAAAAGCCTTCGCCGACGACGGCGTCACCATTGAATGGAAGTACTTCAAAGGCGCTGGCCCGGTCATCAACGAGGCCTTCGCCAACGGCCAGGTCGATTTCGCTTACCTGGGTGACCTGGCCGCCATCATCGGTAAAGCCAATGGCCTGGACACGCGCCTGTTGAGTGCCGCCGCACGCGACAACAAACAGTATTTGGCCGTGGTGCCGGGTTCGGGGATCAAAACCCTGCAAGACCTCAAAGGCAAACGGGTCGGGTTGTTTCGCGGCACCGCTACCCAACTGTCGTTTGACGCCGCGCTGGCCAGCGTGGGCCTGACCGAGAAAGACCTCAAAGTCATCAACCTGGACTTCAACGCTTCAGTGGCCGCGCTGGCCGCCAAACAAATCGACGCCTCGTGGGGCGGCTCCAACTTGAGTTCGTTGCAGTCCAAAGGCCTGGCAGACATCCCGCTGAACACCAAAGACCTGAACAACGCGGGCAGCGTGCAAAGCGTGCTGGTGGCCTCGGGCGCCTTCGTCGATGCCCACCCGCAAGCCGTGGCCAAACTGCTTAAAGCCCAGGAGCAAGGCGTGCAATGGCTGACCAACGACGCCAACAAACCGGCCTACATCGCGCTGGTCTCCGGGCTTGCCAGCTACCCGGCGCACATCCTTGAAAAAGACACGCAAGATCAGCAATTCAGCGAAATCTTCGTCTCGCAACTCGACCCGGTGTTCCTCGGCAAATTACAGGACTCCGTCACCCTGGCCGCCGAGCAACGCCTGATCCGCAAACCGTTCCAGGTCAGCGAATGGGTCACACCGCCGCTGGCGGCCGCCTCCCGCTAAGCCTTTTCGTCGCACTCAAACCGTAAGCCGTCAAAACAATGAGGGTCATCCAATGAGCACTGCCGCTTTAGCCGTAAAACCAGACGTTCAAACACTTGAAATACACCCGGTGGCCGGACGCATCGGCGCCGAGATCCGCGGGATCAAACTGTCGGGCGATCTGGACGCCAGCACCGTCGACGCGATTCAACAGGCGTTGCTGACCCACAAAGTGATTTTCTTCCGCGACCAGACTCACCTCGATGACCAAAGCCAGGAAGCCTTCGCGCAACTGCTCGGCGACCCGATTGCTCACCCCACCGTGCCCGTGCGTGACGGCACGCGCTTTTTGATGGAACTGGACGGCGCCCAGGGCCAGCGCGCCAACTCGTGGCACACCGACGTGACCTTCGTTGACGCGTACCCCAAAGCGTCGGTACTGCGCTCTGTACTGGCCCCGGCATCGGGCGGCGATACGGTGTGGGCCAACACCGCCAGCGCGTACGCCAAACTGCCTAAAAACCTGCAAGATCTGGCCGACAACCTGTGGGCTGTGCACAGCAACGAATACGACTACGCGAGCGCCAAGCCGGATGTCTCGCCAGAAAAGATTGAGCAATACCGCAAGGTTTTCACCTCAACCGTGTATGAAACCGAGCATCCAGTGGTGCGTGTGCACCCGGTGAGTGGTGAGAAGAGTTTGGTGCTAGGGCATTTTGTGAAACGCATCAAGGGCTATTCGCCGTCTGATTCGGCGCACCTGTTCAACCTGCTGCAAAGCCACGTGACGCGTTTGGAAAACACCGTGCGCTGGCGCTGGAATACGGGTGACGTCGCGATCTGGGACAACCGCTCGACCCAGCATTACGCCATCGACGACTACGGCACCCAAGACCGCATCGTGCGCCGTGTGACCTTGCAGGGCGATGTGCCAGTTAGCGTGCAAGGGCACCGCAGCCAGACCACAAAAGGCGTGTAGCCCAATACAAACTGCGAGGTATACCTCTGTGGGAGCCTGGCTTGCCAGCGATGCAGGCGATGCGGTTTTTCTGTTAAACCGCGTCGCCCCCTCGCGGGCAAGCCCGCTCCCACATGCGGGGCTTACCACACCCCGATCTGCACCACCTTCTCAACCTCTGGCTCGCCATACCGAAAGCTCTCTGCCCGACGATCCACTTCCTGATGGCTGATGGTGGTGCGGCGCTTCAACCCGCGCAGCCAGTCAAACAAATACCCCATGTGCTGCTCACGCACTGCGGCATAGGCCGGGTCCTCACCCAAGTCAGTCAACTCCTGCGGGTCATTGTGCACGTCAAACAGCTGCGGGCGAAAACCGTCATACGCCAGGTATTTCCAGCGCTCACTGCGCACCATGGTCATGCGGCAGCGATCAATCGGTTGGCCCAAGCGCTCACGTGCCGGGGCCTGAAACGCGTAGTCGTATTCACTGATCGCGTACTCGCGCCACGCAGGCGTTTGCCCATGCAGTAACGGAATCAGCGAGCGACCCTCCAACCGGTGCTCAGCCCCCGTCACCCCCAGCGCCTGCAAAAAGGTCGGCAGGGCATCAATGGTTTCCGCCAGGCGTTGATCGACCGTGCCACGCGTCACATCTGCCGCCGCACGCGGGTCACGCACGATCAGCGGTACGCCCACCGCAGGCTCCAGCAAAAACTCTTTTTCGCCTAAAAAGTGATCACCCAAAAAGTCGCCGTGGTCACTGGTGAACACAATCAGCGTGTCGTCCCAGCGCCCCGTGCTTTGCAGCAGGTCAAACAGCCGCCCCAATTGATCATCGACCTGCTTGATCAGCCCCATGTACGTCGGAATCACATTCAAACGCACCTCGTCCCGCGAAAAGTTCTGGCTCTCTTCGTGCTGGCGAAACGCGTTGTACACCGGGTGGTCGCTGGCTTTGCCCGCACTCGGGCGAATCGGCGCCAGCACCTGCTCTGCGCCATACAGCGCGTGATACGGCGCCGGGGCGATATAGGGCCAATGCGGCTTGATGTACGACAAATGCAGGCACCACGGCTGCTCGCCTTGCTCCTGGATAAAGTCGATGGCGCGGTCGGTGGTGAACACTGTTTCCGAATGCTGTTCCTGCACCCGTGCCGGCAAGTGCGCGTTGCGCATTTTCCAGCCGCTGAGCACTTCGCCATCTGCCCCCGCACCCGCGTTGGCCCAGTCATGCCACGGGTTGGCACCGTCGTAACCCAAGTCCTTTAAATACTGGGTGTAAGGCGCTGAGTCGCGCTTGTCGTCAAACAGCGGGCTGTCAGGGTAAATGCCGTCGTGGCGGGCGTAGGCCTCAAAGCCCACTTCATTGAAGATTTCGGCTTGCTGACTGTTCGGGTCAATCGCCAAACGCTGTAAGGCATCGACGTTGGCCGTGGCGTGGGTTTTACCCACCAGCGCAGTACGAATCCCGTGGGGGCGCAGGTAATCGCCCAAGGTCAGCTCCTCCAGCGGCAACGGCACCGCGTTCCAGGCCACCTGATGGCTGCTGACATAACGCCCGGTGTACGCCGACATGCGCGACGGGCCGCAAATCGTGCCTTGGGTATAGGCCCGGCTGAAACGCACGCCAGCCGCGGCTAGGCGGTCGATATTGGGCGTGTGCAAATGCGGATGGCCGTAGCACGACAAATAATCGCGACGCAGTTGGTCGCACATGATGTACAGCACGTTTTTGATGGGTTGCAGCTGTGGCATGAAGGTTCACCTTTGGCAGATCAGATGACCGATTTCGCGCGAGCGCGCCGCGCGCGACAAGCGCATTTGGTGAATGGGTTTGATGCACAACGCGCATGCCGTTAAATCGCGAAATTCTCCAATCCACACACATCGTGGTCGTCGCTGTTATCCAGTTGTTTGATTTCATCAATCATGGCCTGGGCCAAGGGCGAGAGGCGGGTCGATGAGCGGTTGACGATGCCATAGCGGGTGTAGAGCGCGTCCTGGTCTTGGGCCAGTTCGTCGACCTCAATGCGCACCAGGTCGCCCTTGGCGTACAAAAAAACGTCACTGTAGGCGCCGCAAATACCGATGGCATCGCTGCTCAGCACCACGCTCATGAGGCTGAACGGGCTTTCGCATTCCACATTCGGCGCGTAGTCCTGGCGTCCACTTAACTGCACCAGCACTTTGCGCAGGTTAGGCGGGCGGATGGTCACGGCCAGTGGATAACTCAACAGTTCTTCGGCGCTGACGCTGATGCGTTGGGCCAGCGGGTGGCCTGCGCGGCAGCAAAAAAACCAGCGCCGCGGACGCAAGCGCTGGGTTAAGTACGCCGGATCGGCTTCGAAATTTCGGGTATCGGCGATGAAAAACTCGAACTCTTCGTTGAGCATGCGCTTGCTCAGGCTTTGCCAATCATCGACCTGAAAATTCACCCGCGCCTTCGGGTAACGCCCGATAAAACGTCCGATGGCTTTGGGCACTAACCCCGAAGCAGGCGCCGGACCGCACCCGAACAACACCTCACCGCTTTCCAGGCTATTGAACTGGTTGATCTCGTTAGTCAGTTGCCGGGCGCCACTGACCAGTCGCCGCGCGTGCTCAAGCAGCAACTGGCCTTGCTTGGTGGGCGCCAGGTCCTTGCGCCCACGGTCCACCAACGAGCAACCCACGCTGTGTTCCAGCGCCTGAATGCTGCGGCTGAATGCCGATTGCGAGAGGTTTACCGCCTGCGCGCCCGCAACAAAACTGCGCTGCTCGGCGAGGGCGATGAAGTGACGAAGTTGGCGCAGGTCGATATGCATTTTTCACATCAAAAATATCGGGGAAATGCATTGGCTATGCATTCGATGGACTCCTTATAAAGGCAATCTCTTATGCAGTAAATATCTGTAAAAACATAAACAAATAACTATTAGGAATATACAAGGTTGTGTATTTCGTCGACCAGGAGCCGCCCATGAGCCAATCCCAGCAAGCCCTACCGTTCCCTTCAAGGCGTTTTAAACGCCTGCCGATGGCGCTATTTCTGGCGGGCTGCACCACGGGCTCGATGGCACTGGCCGATGAAAACCAAACCGCCGTGGACGCCGCTCCCGTCACCAAAACCGCACCGGCCAAAGCCGATGACAGCCAGTTGAAAACCGTGACCGTGACGGCTCGACGCCGTGAAGAAAGCGCGCAAAACGTGCCCACACCAATGAGTGTGATCAGCGGCCAGACCCTCGAAACCCAGCGCGTTTACCGGATTCAGGATTTGCAGCAACTGGTGCCCAGCGTCAACGTCGCCTACATGCATGCCCGCCAATCCAGTGTGTCGATTCGCGGGCTGGGCAATAACCCGGCCAGCGATGGCCTGGAAGGCAGCGTGGGGCTGTACATCGACAACGTGTACTTGGGGCGTCCGGGCATGGCGGTGTTTGACTTGATGGACATCGAGCAACTGGATGTACTGCGCGGCCCGCAAGGCACGTTGTTCGGCAAAAACACCACCGCAGGGGTGATCAATATCACCACCCGTGCGCCGACCTTTACCCCCGAGCGCAGCATCGAAACGTCAGTGGGCGAGGACGGGTATTTCCAGACCAAGGGGACGATTTCCGGGCCGCTCACCGATGAGCTGGCCGGGCGTTTTTCGGCCTACCGAACCCGCAGCGATGGCGACATCAAAAACGAATTCGACGGCCATAAACTCAACGGCGGCGCACGCGAAGGGTTTCGCGGGCAACTGCTGTACAAGCCCAGCGAGACGTTCAACCTGCGCTGGATCGGCGACTACAACGAAGAGGATTCCAGCGCGGGCACCCGCACGCTGTTCAGTACCGGGCCGACCATTAATGGCGTTAACCGATACGAAACACGCGCTGCCGCAGCCGGGGCCACGCTGGTCGACGGCTCGCACCGCAAGGTCAATCTCGACAACCAGCAATCGGTCACCGTGTTTCAAGGCGGCACCTCGCTTGAGGCCAACTGGACACTGCCCAGTGATTACACGCTGACCTCGATCACCTCCTACCGCTGGTGGGATTTCACCCCGCGCAACGACGACGGCCTGGACGTACCGGCGGCTTACAACGCAGGCGTGTCAGTGAATGACAAACAGTGGTCGCAGGAGTTTCGAATCGCTTCGCCGACCGGCGGCTTCTTCGATTACGTGGCGGGGGCTTACTACTTCGGCTCCGACCTGGACAACAAATCCTTCACCTATTACGGCCCCAAGGCTGACATCTGGAATGGCACAGCAACGGGTGCCTTGGCGGACGTGAACACCGTGGGCAACGGCCACATTTCGACCAACAGTTTTGCGCTGTTTGCCCAAGGCACGTGGCACCTGACGCCGCAGCTGGATTTCACAGCCGGGCTGCGCGGCACGTATGAAGAGAAAAGCGCGTGGGTGACACGCAATGCGCCCGTCGGCGGGGCGGCTGTCACCGGCGCCGCAGCAG
>NZ_WIWK01000068.1:0-33598 GCF_009600165.1 Pseudomonas sp. FSL R10-0399 | reverse complement strand
TTCAACCGCTTGGCGTTGGGCAAAATACTGCGCCAGCAACAGCAGGTCTTCGCCGCGCTCACGCAAGACCGGGACCTGGCCGACGATGTGCGTTTGGGGCGGTTTCGTGAAGACCTGTTTTACCGTTTGAACGTCATCACGGTGGACATCCCGGCCTTGCGTGAGCGCGGCGAAGACCTGCTGTTGCTGGCGCAGTATTTTGCCCAACGCCAAGCGGTTGAAGAGGGCGTGAGCCCGATCCAGTTTTTGCCCGATTGCGTGGCGGCGCTGCGCCGTCATCGCTGGCCCGGCAACGTGCGTGAACTGAAGAATCTGGTCGAGCGCCTGACCATTCTGTTGCCGGGGCAAGGCATCAGCGCGGTGATGTTGCCCGCGCCCTTGCAAGGGCAAGAGGTGGAGGCATCCGGCGTGCTGGGCGACCAGCTCGAACGTGCCGAGCGCGAGCTTGTGACCGATGCGCTTAGCCGCTCGGCGGGCCACAAAGGTCTGGCCGCGCAATTGCTCGGCATTTCGCGCCACGCGCTCAAACGCCGCCTGCAACGGCTGGGCATTGAGCGCTAAGCGCTCACACCCGCGCGCAGGTTGAGCGCAAACCGCTCAACACACCCGCAAATCCTGTAGGAGCGAGCTTGCCTCGCGATCTTTTGACCCTTTAAAAGATCGCGAGGCAAGCTCGCTCCTACGCGTTGTTCACCTTGGCACAGCCCTTGCTCTGTCCCTTCCCGCACTCCAACAAGAGGCGTTTTCAACGCCCAAAGGAATTTATGTCCCCGTTGCGTCAATGGGCCTATGGCCTCCTGACCCTGAGCACTCTGCTTGCCAGCCCCTTGTCCAGCGCCGACGTCGGCCGTCTGGAATTAGGCGTGCCGGCCGCTGACGCCGACCTGACCCTGGGCTGCCTGTACCCGATGACCGAGCGCGCCGCCATTTATGGCCACGACAGCATCCTCGGCATTCAAGTCGCACTCAATGAATTACAAACCCGCCGCGTGGCCGGTGAGCCCGTGCCGCGCCTGCGGGTAATTGTCGATGACGACCAGTCCAAAGCCTCCTACGGCGTCAGCCTGGCCAAGAGCTTTATCCACAAGGACGGCGTGCAAGTGCTGTGCGGCATGGTTTCGTCCGGCGTGGCGCTGGCCGTCAGCCAACTGGCCCGCCAGGAAAAAGTACTGATGATCGGCTCCGATCACGCCTCGTCGCGCATGACCCTGGAAAACGGCCACCCGTACTATTTTCGTGTGACCAATGACACTTGGACCTCCATGGCGGCAGGTGCGCGGTACCTGCAAGCCTTGCAGAAAAAGACCGGCTGGAAGCGCCTGGCATTTATTGGCCCTGACTACGAATACGGCCATGTGTCCCGCGATGACTTGCACGAAGCCCTGAACCAGTTGGGGGTTAAGTTCGATGACGTCATCGAGTTGTGGCCGCGTCTGTACGAGCCCGATTACTCGCCGTATATCACCGCACTGGAACAGGCCCGGCCCGACATCATCGTCTCGGCGATCTGGGGCGGCGACTTCCATGCCTTCGTCAAACAGGCCGCCGGTAGCCGCTTGCTGGAAACCTCGCGGCTGGCGAACTTCGACACCGGGGCCAATTACGACTTTCTAGTGTCGCTGGGCAACAAGGCGCCTGCTGGGTTGATTCTTTCGGCGCGCCACCACAACAACTGGCCCGACACCCCGCGCAACCGCTCGTTTGTCGAGCGCTTTCATCAGTTGAGCGGGCGCTATCCGACCTACGCTGCGCAAGGCGCCTACAGCGTGGTGATGGTGATGGCCAAAGCTTTTGAGAAAACCGGCGGGGTGACCGACACCCAGGCCCTGATCCGTGCCCTCGAAGGCCTGGACATCGCCTTGCCCGAAGACCCGCCCGGCAGCTTTTCACGCATCGACCCGGTGACCCATCAAATCCAGCAGAGCCAGGCCATTGGCACGCCGGTCAGCAATACCGATTACCCGCCTGCCCAACTGATGCTGGGTGACTGGTCGGTGTATTCGGCGCAAGAGCTACAGCTCGACAGCGCCACCCTGAAGCGGCGTCTGGCCGCGCGTAAACCCGTCGCCGAGCCCTAGCGGCTCGACCTTTGACCGAGAAGCAAGCATGAATAATTCCAAGAAAAGCATGTTGAAACACCCTTTGGCCTTTGCCATCACGGCTGCCGGGCTGGCGCTTTCATTGAGTACCGGGGTACACGCTGCTGAAAACGGCAAATTCCGCATTGGCGTGGTGACCTTCTTGTCAGGCCCAGCCGCTGGCCCATTTGGCGAGCCGTCAGCGAATGCCGCCAAGGTGCTGGTCGAAGGCTTAAACAAAGGCCAGTTGCCTGCGCCTTACGACAAGATCGGCATCAACGGTGCCGAAATTGAAATGGTCATGATTGACGAAGCGGGCGGGGCGGCCAAGCAGGTCGAAGAATTCCGCAACCTGGTGCAGCGCCAGAAGGTCGATGCGGTGGTGGGCTATATCTCTTCCGGTGACTGCCTGGCCATTGCGCCGGTTGCCGAAGAGCTGGGCGCCATGACGGTGTTCTACGACTGCGGCACCTCGCAGTTGTTCAAAGAAGACAAAACCCCGCATTACGTGTTCCGCACCAGCCTCGATGCGGCGGTGGACAACATTGGCGCCGCCCGTTACCTGGCCAAAGTGCGCCCGGACGCACAGAAAGTCGCCGGTATTCAGCAGAACTACGCCTGGGGCCAGGACAGCTGGAACGACTTCACCCACTCCATGGAGCAACTGATGCCCAAGGCCAAAGTGGTGGAGTCGCAAATGCCCAAAGTGTTCCAGGGCCAGTACGGCGCTGAAATCTCCGCGATCTCGGTCAAGCGCCCGGACATCATCCACTCCAGCTTCTGGGGCGGCGACATGGAAGCTCTGGTGTTGCAAGCCAACGCCCGTGGCTTGCTCGAAGACGCCACGGCGGTACTGACCTGCGGCGAGTCGGCCATCGACCGTTATAAGGATCAGGCGCCTAACGGCATGATCATTGGTGGCCGTGGCCCGTTCGGTGCCTTTGCGCCGGATAACACCCTCAACGGCTGGTTCAAAGGCCAGTACCAGGCCGCCTACAAAACCGCGCCGACGTACCCGGCCAGCAAAATGGCCCAGGCCATTCTGGGCCTCAAGCACGCGGCGGAAAACGCCAAGGTTGAGCCAGGCAAAATCCCGACCCCGCTGCAAATCGCCCAAGCGTTCAAGGGTGCGACCTTTGAGTCGGTGTCCGGCACCGTACAAATGGCCCGCGCCGATGGCCATCAAGCCATGCAAGGGATTGCCTACGGCGAATACCAATACGATCCGACGACCAAAAAAGGCGGCGTGCAAAACGTCATCGCCTTCTCGGGCGAATGCGTGACCCCGCCGGATGGCACCACCGCGCTGGACTGGATCAAGGCCGGCTTCCCCGGCGCGCAGTGCAACTGATCCGTTAACGGCCACTGTAGGAGCGAGCTTGCCTCGCGATCTTTTAAACGATCAAAAGATCGCGAGACAAGCTCGCTCCTACAGGTATTGCCACCTTCTTGCCAAGGTAGGACCTCAATGATGAGTCTTTTCGCGGTGCTGATAGACGGCACCATTTATGCCTCGTGGCTGTTTCTGGTCGCGGCCGGGCTCACGGTGATCTACGGGGTGATGCGCATCCTGAACATGGCCCACGGCAGTTTTTATGCCATTGGCGCCTACACCGCTGCGTCTCTGGTGGGCTGGTATTTCAATAACGGCATTGGCCCGGTCTGGGTCGGGTATCTGCTGATGCTCGGTTGCGCACTGGTGGCCGGGCTGATCGTCGGGCTGATCATCGAGCGCGGCCTGCTGCGTTTTATGTACGGCCGCGACGAAGTGCTGATGGTGATCATCACCTACGCGCTGCTGCTGATCCTCGAAGACACCATGAAGATGATCTGGGGCGTAAACCCGTATTTCGCCTATCAGCCCTATGCCGAGATGGGGCGCAGCGCGCTGGCCGGGCTCAAGGTGTCGAATTACGACCTGATGCTGGTGGGCATCTCGCTGGTACTGGGCCTGGGCCTGTGGTTATGGCTGGAGCGTACGCACCAGGGCAAGGTGCTGCGCGCAGTGATCCACGACCGTGAAGTGGCCATGGCCATGGGCGTCAACGTGCGGCGCATGTTCACCCTGGTGTTTGTGCTCGGCACCATGCTCGGCACGCTGGCGGGCGCCTTGACCGCACCGGCGATCTCGGTGGTGCCGGGCATGGGCGTTGAAGTCATCGTGCTGGCATTTGCCGTGGTAGTAATCGGCGGCATGGGCAGCATCGAAGGCGCCGCAGTGGGCGCCTTGCTGGTGGGCTTGAGCCGCGCCGCTGCCGTGCATTACGCGCCGGAGTTCGAGCTTTTTGTGATCTACGGGGTGATGGCGCTGGTGTTGGCCGTGCGTCCTCAAGGGCTGTTCGGCCGTGTACTGGCGAGGAAAATCTAAATGCGCCTGAGTAAAACCGAATTGATTCTGCTCGGCGTTGCCGTGCTGCTGGCTGCAGGCGGCGTAATCGCCCCGCAATGGCTGGTGTTTTTGCTGACCATGGCGCTGGCCAAGGCCATGGTGGTGCAAGGCGTGGTCATGCAAATGCGCGCCGGGCTGGTGACCTTTGGCCAAGGCTTGTTCTTCTGCATCGGCGGTTACGCGGTGGGCATGAGCGGGCACTTCCTGGACATCACCGACCTGGCCCTGCTGCTGGTGATCGGAGTGGGGGCGGCAGTGTTGCTGGCCATGCTGCTGGGGCTGTTGATGACCCGCTACCGGGAGATTTTCTTCGCCATGCTGTCGCTGGCGTTCTCGATGATTTTGTACGGCGTGCTGGTCAAAAGCTCGGCGCTGGGCAGCACTGACGGTTTCAACGTCAAGGCCTGGACCCTGTTTGGCTGGACACCCGCTGCCGGGCAGGCGCCGCTGGCGCTGTTTATCATCATCGTCGCCTGCTCGGGGCTGCTGGCGGTGTTGCTGCACCGCTACAGCCGCAGCAGCGCCGGGATGATGTGCGAAGCCATCCGTGAAAACGAAGTGCGCGTCGAATACCTCGGCCAGTCACCGCGCTGGGTGCTGTACATGAACTACGTCGCGGCCGCTGCCGTGTCGGCGTTGGGTGGCGGTTTCATGGCGTTGTCGGCCGGGCACATCGACCCGGAAATGGCCTACTGGATCACCTCCGGCGAATTCGTCTTCATCGCCCTGCTGGGCGGTACTGCCCACGTCGCCGCGCCGTTTATCGCGGCCATTCTGTTTGCCGTGGTGCGCACCTATGCCATCGAGCTGGTGCCGCACAGTTGGCAGATGATTCTGGGTTTCACCCTGTTGGCGATCATTGTGTTCCTGCCTAAAGGCTTGTGGAGCCTGTTCACCGGGCAAGCGCGGAGGGCAAAGGCATGAACTGCATTCTTGAAACCCAAGGGCTGTGCAAGGAATTTGGCGCCGTAACGGCGGCCAAAGACGTCAACGTGCGCATCCACAAAGGCGAAGTGGTCGGGGTGATTGGCTCCAATGGCGCCGGTAAAACCACGTTTATCAACATGGTCACTGGCTACCTGAAACCCAGCCGTGGCGAGATCCTGTTCAACGGCCAGTCGATCCTTGGCCGCACGCCCAGGGCCATCACCCGGGCGGGCATGGCGCGTTCGTTTCAGGTCGCGCAGTTGTTCCCGCAACTGAGCGTGCTGGACAACCTGCTGATTGCCGTTTCGGCTGCGCAAAGCCCATTTCCGTCGCTGCTGGCGCCGATGCGCAATGCGTCACGCATTGCCCAGGCGGATGCGATTCTGGCCGAGTTCGACATCAGCCGCTGGCGCGACACGCTGGTCACGGCGGTACCCCAAGGCGTACGCAAATTGATCGACATTGCCATGGCGTTAATCGGTGACCCGCAAATGCTGCTGCTCGATGAGCCCACCAGCGGCGTCAGTGCCGAAGAGAAAACCGCCCTTATGGACACCGTGATGCGCGTGGTCGCACAGCATCAGGTGACGGTGCTGTTTGTGGAACATGACATGGACGTGGTGCGCCGCTACGTGTCGCGAATTCTGGCGTTCTACAGCGGTGAAGTGCTGGCCGACGGGGCACCTGAAGCGGTACTGGCCAACCCCCGCGTGCAAGAGTTTGTCACCGGCGGGCCAAACGCTCACAAGAGGGCAGCGCAATGAGTCTGGATATTCGCAACCTGCACGTTTCGATCGAAGGCGTGCCGATTTTGCATGACGTGTCGTTGCACGTGGGCGCCGGGCAAATGGTCGGTTTGATCGGCCATAACGGCGCCGGGAAAACCACGTTGATCCGCACCATCATGGGCCTGCTCGAGGCTGACTCGGGGTCGATCACATTTGCCGGCCAGGACCTGCGCAACCGGCCGGGGTTTACCCGCGCCGCAGCGGGTATCAGCTACCTGCCCGAAGACCGCCGATTGATCCCGGCGCTGACTGTCGAAGAGAACATCTTGCTGCCGGTCTGGGCCAACAAATTGCCTGACAGCCAGCGCCGACTGGAATGGGTCTACAGCCTGATTCCGGAGATCGCCCAGTTCCGTGAGCGCAAGGCCATGCAATTGTCCGGCGGGCAACAAAAGCTGGTGGCGCTGGCGCGGGCGTTGATGCCGGGGCACACGTTGCTGTTGCTCGACGAGCCGTTTGAAGGGGTGGCGCCGGTGTTGTCCCGGCGCCTGAGCGAAGTGATCGCCAAGCTCGGCCGTGAAGGGCTGTGCGTGCTGATATCTGAATCCGATGACACTCATTCTGCCGATCTGGTCGATGCGCTCTTTCGCATCGAGCGCGGCAGCGTGACCGCAGGGTAGGGACCGCCATGTCAAAATTTACCTTTGAAACCACACCACGGGTGATCTGCGAAATCGACGGCGCACTGCGTCTGGGTGCCTTGTGCCGAGAACTGAATGCCGAGCGGGTGTTGCTGGTCAGCGACCCCGGTTTGCTACGCGCAGGCTTGCTCGACGCGCCGATCAACGCCATGCGCGACAGCGGTTTACAAGTCACGTTGTACAGCGACGTGCAGGCCGACCCGCCGGTGGCCTGCGTGGAAGACGCGGTGGCGGTGGCGCGCGAATGCCGCGCGCAGGCGGTCATCGGCCTGGGTGGCGGCAGCTCGCTGGACATCGCCAAACTGGTGGTCTTGCTCTGCGGCCACGAACAACGGTTGGAGGACATCTACGGCATCGGCCTGGCCAAAGGCCCGCGCTTGCCGCTGATCCAGGTTCCGACCACCGCAGGCACGGGGTCGGAAGTCACGGCGGTGGCCATTGTCACCACCCCGAGCCACGAGAAAAAGGGCGTGGTCAGCCCGCTGCTGTACCCCGACATCGCGTTGCTCGATGCGCGGCTGACGGTCGGCTTGCCCGCCGCTGTCAGCGCCATGACCGGTGTGGATGCCATGGTCCATGCCATCGAGTCCTACACCAGCGCGCACAAAAAGAACGTGCTGTCGGATGGCCTGGCGGTGCAGGCATTGACCTTGCTGGCGGCCAACATGGATCGCGTGCTGGCCGAGCCCGGTGATTTGCAGGCGCGTTCGAACATGTTGCTGGGCTCGATGCTGGCGGGCATGGCCTTCGCCAACGCGCCGGTGGCAGCAGTGCATGCGCTGGCGTATCCGCTGGGCGGGCATTTCCATGTGCCCCACGGCTTGAGCAATGCCTTGGTGCTGGTGCCGGTGTTGAACTTCAACCGCCCGGCCGCCGAAGCCTGGTACGCGCAATTGGCCAGTGCGGTGTTACCGGGGCAGCGCTTCGCCAGCCCCCGAGAGGCGTGCGACGGCTTTATCGACTTTATGACCCGACTGGTGGCGCGCATGCCGTTTGCCCAGCGCCTGAGCGAAGTGGGTGTCACCGAATCAGACATCAATCAACTAACCGATGACGCCTTGAAAATCGAGCGCCTGCTGATCAACAACCCCCGCCCACTTGACCGCGACGACATCCACGCCCTCTACACCTCGGTGTTGTAAACCACCTCGGTTTCCTCGTAGGAGCTGCCGCAGGCTGCGATCTTTTGATCGTTAAAAGCTCGCAGCCTTCGGCAGCTCCTACAGGGGGATTCATCAGTTAACAGGAGTCAGCGATGAACCATGAATTCAGAAGCGTGCCGCGCATCATTTGCGAAGCCGGGGCACTGCAAGAACTTGGCTATGTATTCCGTGGCCTGGGGGCACAGCGGGTGCTGCTGGTGTGCGATCCGGGGATTGTCAGCCTCGGCTTTGCCGGCCGCGCACAAGCGGTACTCGAAGCCGCCGGGTGCGCGGTGGCGGTATTTGATCACGTCACGCCGGACCCGTCTTCAGCCGTGGTTGAGCAAGCCGCCCGCCAGGCCAAAGCATTCCAGGCCGATGGCGTGCTGGGCCTGGGCGGTGGCAGTTCATTGGACGCCGCCAAACTGGTCGCTCTGCTGACCAACAGCGACCAGCCACTTGAAAACCTCTACGGCACCGACAAAGCCCGTGGCAAACGGGTGCCGCTGGTGCTGATGCCGACCACCTCGGGCACCGGTTCGGAGGTGACCTGGGTGTCGGTGATCACCGATCCGCAGAATAAAAAACAGGCGGTCTATTCGCCGCAACTGCTGCCGGACGTGGCCATTCTCGACCCGCTGCTGACCTTGGGCCTGCCGCCCAAAGTGACGGCGGCCACGGGGCTGGACGCCATGGTCCATGCGATTGAGGCCTACACCAGCCGCACCCGGAAAAACCCGATTTCCGATGGTCTGGCCACGGCCGCATTGAACTTGTTGGGCAGCAACCTGCGCAAAGTGCTGGCTGACGGCACGGACCTGCCAGCGCGTACGGCCATGCTGCAAGGGTCGTTGATGGCGGGCATGGCGTTCGTCAATGCGTCGGTGGCGGCGATTCACGCCCTGGCGTATCCGCTGGGTGCGCGCTTTCACATCCCCCACGGCCACGCCAACGCTTTGGTCATGGCCCCGGTGCTCCGCTTTAACCTGGCAGCGGCTCAGCGCCAATACGCCGAACTGGCGGCGCACCTGTTGCCGGGCGAGCATTTTGCCGACGAAGCCAGCGCCGCAGAAGCCTTTGTGCGAGCCATTGAAAGCCTGGTCGAGGACAGCGGCCTGGAGCTGCGTTTGTCTGAGTTGAAAGTGGATGAGCCGTCGCTGGCGGTCATGGCCAGCGAGGTGGTGGTGGGCATTCGTCGCTTGATCGACAGCAACCCGTGCGACATGAACGAGCAGGAGGTTGAAGCGATTTACCGGCGTATTTTTTAAGCCTGAGCAGCGGCGCCCTCAGGCGCCGCTGTTCCGTTCAGCGCAATAGATTGACCTTGGCCAGATCAATCAACTCCTTGGCGCGGCCATCCATCACGGTTTTAAGCATGAACAGGCTAAAGCCCTTGGCTTGTTCGAAGGTTTTGGTCGGCGGCATCACCAGTTCCTGACGGGCGCTGACCACGTCCACCAGCACCGGGCCGTCATGGCTGAAGGCTTCACGCAGCGCGGCTTCCAGCTGCGACGGATGCTCGACGCGAATCCCTTTGACGCCCATGGCTTCGGCCATCGCGGCAAAGTTGGGGTTGTCCAGGTCGCAGCCCACGTCCGGGAAACCGGCCGCCTTCATTTCCATTTCAACAAAGCCCAGGGTGCCGTTGTTCAGCACAATGACTTTGACCGGCAAACCCACCTGATTGAGGGTCAAGAAATCGCCCATCATCATGGTGAAACCGCCATCGCCCGACATTGAAATCACTTGGCGGTAAGGGAAGGTCGCCTGCGCGCCGATGGCTTGCAACATGGCGTTGGCCATCGAGCCGTGGTTGAACGAGCCAACCAGGCGGCGCTGGCCGTTCATTTTCAGGTAACGGGCGGCCCATGCGGTCGGGGTGCCGACATCACAGGTGAAAATCGCATCTTCTGCCGCCAGCTCGCTGACCAGACGGTTCAAGTATTGCGGGTGGATGATGTCGCTGTTGGGGCCGCTTTCAGCCAGGGCGTCGAGGTCCTGACGCGCTTTTTTATAATCTTTGAGGGCTGACTCAAGGTGATCGCGATCCGGGTTTTGCGCCAGCTTGGGCAGCACGGCCTGCAACGTCAGCTTCACATCGCCAAGAAGCCCCAACTCCAGGCCGCAGCGATTGCCCAGCGCTTCGGGTCGCAGATCGATCTGCGCGATGTGACCGTGCTCCGGGTAGAACTGCCGATAGGGGAAGTTGGTGCCGAGCATCAGCAGCGTGTCGCAGTTTTTCATGGCCAGATAACCCGAGGCAAAACCGATCAGCCCGGTCATGCCGACGTCATACGGGTTGTCGTACTCCACATGCTCCTTGCCGCGCAACGCATGCACGATGGGTGCGTTCAGACGTTCGGCCAGGGCGAGGATCTCGGTGTGGGCATCGACGCAACCGGCGCCGCACAGCAGGGTGACTTTTTTGCCGTCATTCAAAAACGCCGCCAACTCATCGATATCGCTGTCGCTGGGGCGAACCAGCGGCTGAGTCGGGGTGAGCCAGTTCGGTACTTTCGCTTCAGTTTGCTGCAGCGCCACATCCCCCGGAATCACCACCACCGCCACGCCGCGTTTGGCGATGGCGATGCGCATGGCACGCTCCAGAATTTGCGGCAGTTGTTCGGGGCGCGAGACCAGTTCCACGTAGTGGCTGCATTCCTTGAACAGGCTCTCGGGGTGCGTGGCCTGAAAGTAGTCAATGCCGATTTCGCTGCCCGGAATGTGCGCGGCCAGCGCCAACACCGGCACACCGCTGCGATGGGCGTCGAACAGGCCGTTGATCAAGTGCAGGTTGCCGGGCCCGCAACTGCCGGCACACACCGCCAGTTCGCCGGTCAGATGCGCTTCAGCGCCTGCGGCAAAGGCTGCGGCTTCTTCGTTGCGCATGTGAATCCACTTGATTTGCTCCTGGCGGCGCAGTGAGTCGGTAAAGCCGTTCAAAGAATCGCCGACCACGCCATACACACGTTTAACGCCGGCTTGCTGAAAAGTCTCGGTGATGAAATCGGCTACTGTTCTGGACACGGAGGACGCCTCTCAAAGTCAGATAAAAGATGGCTTGGGTTGCCTTTGCCCAAGCAGGATAGACACTGCATCCGACCTTGCCGGTTTTTAAAACGTTCGATGAAAATCTGTTCATGTGCCACAACCGTGCCGCTCTCTAGCGCGCGGCTGGGCGATTAATGTTTAGTCAGCCTGCAACTGAATATCTGAAACTCTGTGTTGCATCGGGTCACCCAGTCGTGTGAGGCTACGGCTTCAGTGTTGACCAAGGTCGAAGGTATGGGTGGTTTGCGAGGAGCGCATGAACGATGCAGTGTGTCGCAGACACCGCTATTGCGTGGCGTTCGGTCCCGTTACTTTGCTCCTTGCCCCTCCAGCCGTTGTGCACTCCCTTCCAAATTGGCCTTTTGGGCCCTGTTCCACTGCCGGCATGCCCGCCCGCCGGATACTCGTGTTTCGCATTAAGTCCTGACTGCCTGCTGCCTTGAAAAGGCGCAGTTGCCTCGGCGCGCCCGTGCGCCTGTCTGATACGAAATGATGAGCATGACCATGACTGCTACGACCCCGTTTGCCCCGCTGAATGAAGCCCTCGATTTTCTGGAACTGAACCCGGATATCGAGATGTTCGAGCTGTTTATCATCGACAACAACGGCGTGCCGCGCGGCAAGTTGCTGCACCGCGATGAGTTGCTGGCGGTGTATGAAAGCGGGCGGCCGCTGCCGAGCACGATTCTGGGCCTGAGCATCAACGGCGATGACGTCGAAAACACCGGGCTGGTGTGGGACGTGGGCGATATTGACTGCCGGGCCTACCCGATCAGCGGCAGTTTGCAACGCATGCCGTGGCGCTTGATCCCCACCGCCGCGGTGCAAGTCAGCATGCACCCGACCCAAGGTATGCCAGCCACGGTGGCCGACCCGCGGCATTTGCTGGCCAAGGTTATTGATGGCCTGAAAGCTGACGGTTATTACCCGGTGATGGCGGCCGAGATGGAGTTTTACCTGCTCGATCAGCAGCGCGACAGCAACGGGCGCCCGCAACCGGCCCGTGATGCCGACGGTCAGCGGCCCCGGGCAACCCAGGTGTACGGGCTGCGTGAGCTGGAGCAGATCGAACCGTTCCTCGCGGACTTGTACAGTGCCTGCAAACTGCAAGGGATTCCGGCGCGCACGGCGATATCTGAATACGCACCGGGGCAGGTCGAAATCACCCTTGAACACCGCGCTGATGCCTTGCAGGCCATGGACGAAGCGGTGCGCTACAAACGCCTGGTCAAGGGCGTGGCGCACAAGCACGGGATGGTCGCGTGTTTTATGGCCAAGCCGTTTGATGACCTGGCCGGCACCGGTCTGCACATGCACGTGAGCCTGGCCGACAAGGACGGCAATAACCTGTTCGCCAGCGAAGCACCAGCCGGAACGCCGCTGCTCAAACACGCGGTGGGCGGCATGCTCAGCACTTTACTCGACTCGTTGCTGATGTTTTGCCCGAATGCCAACTCGTATCGCCGTTTCCAGAGCAACAGCTACGCGCCGCTGGCCGCGACCTGGGGGGTGGACAACCGCACCGTGAGTTTGCGTGTTCCGGGCGGCCCGGCGTATTCGCGGCACATTGAGCACCGAATCTGTGGTGCAGACGCCAACCCGTACCTGGCCGCTGCGGCCATTCTGGCTGGGATTCATCGCGGGATCCGTGAGCAGCGTGATCCGGGTGCGCCGATTGAAGGCAATGGTTATGCCCAGGCCAGCGAATTACTGCCGACCGACTGGCTGACCACCTTGCGCGCGCTGCAAGCCTCGGAGTGGGCCAAAGAGGCGTTTGGCCCGGAGTTCCTGAAGGTGTATCTGGCCGTGAAAAACGGCGAGTACCGCCAGTTCATGGGCGAAGTGGGCGAGCAGGACTGGCGCTGGTATTTGCAGCAGGCGTAATCAGTGTTGCTGATTAATCTGTAGGAGCGAGCTTGCCTCGCGATCTGTTGGTCGTTTAAAAGATCGCGAGGCAAGCTCGCTCCTACAAAATTGCGTGTTTAATCACGCTGCTTTTCATACTTTCCTAACATTTTTTTCACTGGTTGCCCCTTAACCTTTGTGTTGAATATCCCTAAACACAAGAGTTCGCGGGCCCATGTCATCGCAGCTACCTTCCACCATTGAGCTTGAGTTCGCCGAGCGTTACGACCGCGAACATGCGCAGGTCTGCCTGGATGTGCGGCCAGCAGGGCTTGTCCGGCGTCTGGCCGGGTGGCGTGAGCACCTACTGGTTCGCCGGGCACTTAAAGTGGCGGGGGAGCCGGGGCTGGTGTTGGATGTGGCCTGCGGCGTCGGGCGTTTCTGGCCGGTGCTGGCCGAGCACGACAACCGGGTCATTCTGGCGTCGGACGCTTCGCAAGGCATGCTCGACCATGCGCAAACCCATCATCCTGCCAGCCTGTTAAAACGCATCACGCTGTTTAAAAGCTCGGTGTTTTCCATCGATTTGTCTGAAAACGCCGTGGACAGCATCTTTTGCATGCAGCTGTTTCATCACGTCAGTGACAGCGAGCATCGCCTGGCCATTTTGCGAGAGCTCTCTCGGGTAAGCCGCGACACGTTGATTGTGTCGGTGTCGGTGGGGCGCACCACCCGCCAGCGTGACAGCCAGCGGGTGGTCATCAGCAAGCATGAGCTTGAAACGCAGTTCGCCCTGGCGGGCTTCAGCATCCTCAAGCATTACGATGTGCTGCCCGGCTTTGCGCAGGGCAGCATTTATGTGTTGCGCAAAGGCGCTTAGTTCAATGCCTTGAAAATCGCGTAGGCCAGTTCTACGCGGGCACTGTTGGGGTAGTTTTTGTTGGCCAGGATGACCACGGCCTGTTGTTTGTCAGGCAGGACCGCGATGTAACCGCCAAACCCCGAGGTAGAGCCGGTTTTGTTAAGCCATACGGCTTTTTGTGGCGCCAGCGGCGGGTTCAACGCCACAGCCTTGTTGGTCTCATAGGCCATGGTGTTTGAGTTGCCTTCCAGCAAGTCTGCCTGTGTGGCCGGGTAAGGGTATTGCTCCCAAATCAGGTCCTGGGTCATGGGGCCGATCTGGAAGTAGCCGGTGTGGGTGTTCTGCACTGCACGTTCGATCGCCGATGCGGGCTTGCCCGTGTTCAGGTTCAGTTGCGCGAAATGAATCAGGTCGCGAGCGCTGGTCCGCACGCCGTAGGCTTCGTCGGCCAGCACGTCCGGGGTGAGCCTGCGCGGCTGGTTCTGCTTGTCATACCCTTGGGCATACAGCGGCATTTTGTCCTGCGGCACGCTCAGATAGGTGCTGCTCAGGCCCAAAGCGGGGTAGAGCATGTTTTGCATGGCCGACTTGAACGGCATCTGCAAGCTCTTGGCGGCGATCACGCCGAGCATGCCAATGCTGGGGTTGGCGTAGGTTCTGTGGGTGCCGGCTTGATAAGTCGGCTGCCAGTGTTTGAGGTAATCCTGCAGTTGCTCATCGTTTTTTACGTTATCTGGCACTTGCAAGGGAAAACCCCCGGCCGTGTGCGTTGCCAGATGCAACAGCGGCACTTTGCCGAACGCACTGCCTTGCAACTGCGGCAGGTAGTGGCTGACCGGCTCGGTGAAAGACAGCTTGCCTTCGACTTGCGCGTAGGACGCCAGGGTGGCGGTAAACAGTTTGCTGATCGAACCGACTTCAAACAGCGTGTCGGGGGTTGTTCTGGCATCGGTTTCTTTGGAGGCCAGGCCGAAGCTGTAGAACTGCTGTTTGCCCTTGTCGCTGATGGCAATGACCAGGCCAGGCACTTCGTACTGCTGCATCAGCGCTTTCGCGGCTTTTTGCACGCTGTCTTCAATGTCGGGGGCAAAGGGCTCGGCATGGGCAACGCTGGCAAGGGTGCTCAGCGCAAGGGCGCAGGCTGCAGTGGAGAGTGTTCGGGTAATGCGCATACAGGGCAGTCTCGATTTTATTAGTGGGTATAGCGCCTGGCACAACGCCAGATTCACTCATTACCTTGTCACGTCATATTTCGTAACGACGCCATCGGGGTAAATCAAGCGCGATATTTTAGAGGCTGAAACGCGTCAAGTCATGGGCGAAGATAAAGTTACTGACAAAAAATAACGAAGTATTGAAGGTCATAGCCTTTTAATGCGTAGGTTTTTTCGTCGCCAAGATTGCGAGTCGATGCTCGGAATACCCTGGTAGCGATATATACTGCGCGCCATTCTTCAAGGGAGAGCCGTGTGGCCATCGATATTCACTGGATTCGCGACAACGATAGCCTCGGCCAACATTGTGCCGAATGGCAACACTTGCCATTCATAGCCCTCGACACCGAATTTATGCGGGTCGACACCTTTTACCCGATTGCCGGGCTGATTCAAATTGGCGACGGTGAGCGGGCTTTTCTGATTGACCCCTTGACCATCGACAACTGGCAGCCGCTGGCTGCACTGCTGGAAAACCCGGCGGTGGTTAAAGTGCTGCATGCGTGCAGTGAAGACCTGGAAGTGCTGTTGCGTCTGACGGGCAGCTTGCCTGCGCCGTTGTTCGACACCCAACTGGCAGCGGCCTATCTGAACCTGGGCTTCTCGATGGGTTATTCGAGGCTGGTCAAAGAGGTGCTCGACCTCGACCTGCCTAAAGGCGAAACCCGTTCTGACTGGTTGCAACGCCCGTTGTCGGAAACGCAGATCAGCTACGCCGCTGAAGATGCCCAGCATCTGGCTGAGGTGTATGTGCAGTTGCGTCCGCGCCTGTCGGATGACAAGTACAACTGGGTGCTGGAGGACGGCGCCGAACTGGTGGCCAACCTGCGCCGTGAGGTCGACCCTTACGAGGTGTACCGAGAGGCCAAACTGGCCTGGAAACTATCGCGTCAGCAACTCGCGGTGTTGCGCGAAGTGTGCGCCTGGCGTGAGCTGCAAGCCCGTGCCCGGGACCTGCCACGCAACCGTGTGGTGCGTGAGCATGCGCTGTGGCCATTGGCCAAAACCCAGCCAGATAACCTGGTGACCCTGGCGCGCATTGAAGACATGCACCCGCGCACGGTGCGTCAGGATGGCGAGTTCCTGCTGGATCTGATCAAGCGGGCAAGCAGCCTGGGCCCGGACCAATGGCCCCCGGCCGTGCCTGAGCCGTTGCCGGTCGAGGCTGCTGCGCTGGTCAAGCGCCTGCGTGCCATCGGTCAGGCCGAGGCTGAGCGTCTGAACATTGCGCCTGAGCTGATGCTGCGCAAGAAAACCCTCGAAGCCCTGCTCAAAAGCGGCTACCCCGAGGGGCCTTATCAATTGCCCGATTCACTGCGCGGTTGGCGCCGTGAGTTGATGGGCCAGGCGCTGCTTGATTGTCTGGCCGACGCTGGAGAACCGTCTTGAAACATATTTGCTCGATCTACCGCAGCCCAAAACGCAATGGCATGTACCTGTACGTGTTAAAAGCCGAAGCACTGGAGCGTGTGCCAGAAACCCTGTTGAGTGGTTTTGGCAAACCGCAGCACGCCTTCGACCTGGTGCTGACCCCGGAGCGCACACTGGCCCGTGAAGACATCGGCAAAGTCCTGGAAAACCTCAAAGAACAGGGCTACCACCTGCAAATGCCGCCGGCCGAAGACGAATACATCGAGCACTTGCCTGAAGAGCTGTTGCGTCGTAACGACCCTGTGTAAAGGCTCTGGTGCAGAACAGACTCACTTTGATTGCCGGTGGCTGAACGCAATGGAGCAAACCCGGGCGCGGCGGCTGGCAATGTTTTAATAAGGTTAGAAGCATGCGTGTCCTGATTGCCGAGCAAGATTACTCGCTGTACGCCCAACTCTTGCAACAAGCGGCCCCTGAACTGCAAGTGCACACCAGTGGCGACTCGGCGCAACTGGCGCAGTTGGCTGCCGACTGCCCGGTGTGGCTGGGCCAGCCGGACCTGATGGCCACCCTGTTGCGCCAAGGGCACACGCCGCAATGGCTGCAATCGACCTGGGCGGGGATCACCCCGTTACTCGCTGAAGGGTTGGGGCGCGATTACCGGCTGAGCCGTGCGGTCGGTATTTTTGGTCAGGTCATGGCCGAATACGTACTGACCTACATGCTCGGTCACGAACGTGAAGTGATGGCGCGGCTGGTCAGCCAGGTCGAGCGCAAATGGGACAATCGCACGGGCCAGAGCCTGGTCGGACGCAAGGTCTTGATCGTCGGGGCAGGTGACATCGGCCAGACCGTGGCGCAGTTCCTGCAACCGTTCGGGGTTGAGTTGTACGCCATTGCCAGCAGCGCGCGGGAACAGGCGCCGTTCACCGAGGTTGCGACCTTGGGTGATCTGCCGCGTTTGGTCAGCCAGATGGATTACGTGATCAACCTGTTGCCCAACACCCCTGAAACCCACGACTTGTACGATGCCGAGCTGTTTGCCCTGTTCAATCCCAACGCCGTCTTCATCAATGCCGGACGGGGTGTGGCGGTGGTGGATGCTGACTTGGTTGAAGCGCTGCGTCTGGGGCACTTGGCCGGCGCCATCATTGACGTCTGCCGCCAAGAACCATTGCCGGCCAAACACCCGTTCTGGACAGCCTGGGGTCTGCTGCTGACCGGCCACAGCTCGGCACCCACCTCACCGCCAATGATGGTGCAACTGTTCATCGACAACCTGCGCGCGTACCAGGCGGGCGAGCCGCTGCGTGGAGAAGTGGACTTCGAACGCGGGTATTAAAGGCTCCATTCATACTGTAGGAGCGAGCTTGCCTCGCGATCTTTTGATCTTTAAAGATCGCGAGGCAAGCTCGCTCCTACAGGCTGCAGTGCCCTCAATCCCCCTTACAGGCTGAAATCACCTTCAGCGACCAGCTTGCTCAACGGCTCGCGCTGGCTTGGGACTTCCTTGGCTTGCAGGTAGTCCACCAGGGTTGCTTTGTCGCCCAGTTTGCCAATGGCAACCATGGCCTGAACCGCGTAACCCTCAGGGATCTTCAGCTCGGTGCGGGCCCGTTCAAAATCCAGACCGCTCATGCCGTGGGTATGCCAGCCGCTCAAGTGCGCTTGCAAGGCCAGTTGGCCCCAGGCGGCGCCTGTATCAAAGGCGTGGGTGGGTGCAGGTTTTTCTTCTGTGCTGCCCGGTGCGGCGAAGGTGGTTTTCGACACGATTACCACCAATGCCGCGGCGTGCTTGGCCCAACCCTGGTTGAACTCAACCAGCAGGCTCAAGTAACGCTCAAACTCAGGGGTGCCGCGCAGGGCGAACAAAAAGCGCCAAGGCTGTGCGTTGTACGCCGACGGGGCCCAGCGGGCCGCTTCGAAAAAGCTCAGCAGGGTTGGCTTGTCCAGGGTTGCGTCGGTAAAGGCGCGCGGTGACCAGCGCTGGGTGAATTGCTCGTGAATCGGGTGTTCGGCAACGCGGTTGGAGGTTGGCATTCGAGTTTCCTGAGTGGATTTGACCAGCCGCAAAACTACTGTCATGTCTGCAAGCTGACAAGTCCTGTTACGCCGTCAGTCACAAGCGCTTGGCCCACGGCAGCTTGGGCACTAGACTGGCGGCCTTTTCCACTCCCTGATGTTGATGTTTGAGCCATGGCCGCAATCGTAAAACCCTTCTGGATCCGCAAAACCCTCGATCAACTCGATCAAGAGGAGTGGGAGTCATTGTGCGACGGCTGTGGCCTGTGCTGCCTGCAAAAACTCGAGGATGAAGAGGACAACAGCGTCTATTACACCCGTATCGCCTGCAAATTGCTCGACATGAAAACCTGCCAGTGCAGCGACTATGCCAACCGTCGTGACAGCGTGCCCGATTGCATCCAGTTGTCACCCGGCAAGGCTGAAGAGTTCAAGTGGCTGCCGCCCACTTGCGGTTACCGGCTGGTCAGCGAGCGCAAGGACTTGCCGCTCTGGCACCACCTGGTCTGCGGGGACCCTGAGGCCGTGCATCATGAGCGCATTTCGCAATCCGGGCGCATGCTGGCCGAGGGCAGCGTGCCGGAAGACGACTGGGAAGATCATCTGATTTTTCGCGCCGGTTAAGTGCCGGAGCGGTGCAAAGGAGTGTGTATGCCGCTGTGTTTTAAATGGCCTTTGGGCGTGTTGCTGATCATCGCCAGCGGCCCGCTATGGGCGGGCAAAAAAGTCGACCTGGATTACCACGTGCAACTGATGCCGCAGAGCAATCAGGCGCAGGTGCGCGTTATTCTGGCTGACGGCTCTGCGGTGCGAAGCCTGGACTTCGACCTGGGGGTGCCCGACAGTTACAGCGATTTCAAGGCAGACGGGCAGTGGCAATTGACCCCGGACCCCGAGCACAGCCGTGGTCTGTGGCATCCGGGGCCGGGAAAGGCCAGCCTCACTTACCGCGTGCAGTTGAATCACCCGCTCAAAAATGGCAGCTACGACACCCTCATGACCCCGACGTGGGCCTTGTTTCGCGGTGAACAGTTGGTCCCGCCTGCAAGCCTCGATCAACAAGACGGCACCGAGTTGGTCTCGCGGCTTGAGTTCGAACTGCCCAAGGGCTGGAAAAGTGTTGAAACCGCGTGGCCGCGTATCGGTAAGAACCGCTTTCGCATCGATGATGCTTCCCGGGTGTTTGACCGGCCTACGGGCTGGATGCTCGCTGGCACGCTAGGCACCCGGCGTACCACCTTGGGTGAAACCGAAGTGACCGTGTCGGCGCCAAAAGGGCAGGGCATGCACCGCATGGATGTCATCACCTTGCTTACGTTTGTGTGGCCGCAAGTGCAAGCCGTGTTCCCGCGTAACCCACCTAAACTGTTGATCGTGGGGGCGGCCAGCCCGATGTGGAAAGGCAGTACGGCTGACCACAACTCAATTTATCTCTCAAGCGTCCTGCCGCTGGTCAGCGAAAGCGGCAGCAGCCCGTTACTGCGAGAAGTGGTGCAAGTGTTTGCCGGCATTAATGCCGAGCCAGGCCATGAGTGGATCGTTGACGGTCTCAGTGAGTACTACGCCATTGAACTGCTGCGCCGTGCGGGCGGCATGAGCGACGAGCGTTATCAGACCCTGCAGCATCGGCTCAATGCGGCCGGTAAAGGCGTCACTCATTTGCGCGCAGCGACCGTTAACCAGGCGATGCAGGCCCGTGCGGTAACGGTGTTGCAGGCACTGGACCGCGAAATACGCTTGCAAACACACAACAAGCGTTCGCTGGATGACGTGAGCCGGGCGCTGATGCGCATGGACAAGGTGAACACGGCGTCTTTCATCCAGCTCAGCGAAAGTGTGCTGGACGGGAGCTCCAGTGTGTTGGACAGCCCATTGCTGCGCTAATCTGCGCATCGCACTGATATTGATTTACATATTTGGGCATACAACCTGGCCCTATTGTCAGGTGCTCCAAATCGGCACATGGTAGACACTTCAGTTTCATTTACTGGAGTGTCAAACCATGACGGTTTCAATCATCAGCTTTAACTATGATCCCCTTGATCGCTATATAGCGTTTACGCGTTCGGATGAGCCTGTCGGGTTGCGCTTCTATCAGAGAGATCAGTGGGTAACGGCCATTCAGGGCAACGTGGCCACTTCGCTGTTGCGCAATAATCATCAAGCGCTTGCACAACGTGACTCTACAGGGGCCACCTTATTTGCAACCGACTTGCCCGGTTCTGCCATAAGCCTTGTCAAGCCACTGCATCCGGTTAATAACGTTGTCTATAGCCCTTATGGTTATTCCCGGTCTCTCGACAGTGCGAGTGCGTTGGTGGGGTTTAACGGCGAATTGCCTGAAGCTATTACCGGTCACTATTTATTGGGCAATGGTTATCGAGCGTATAACCCGGTACTGATGCGATTTAACAGCCCTGACTCGCTGAGCCCCTTTTCAAAAGGCGGTATTAATGCCTACGCATATTGTTCGGGCGATCCTGTTAACAAACAGGACCCAACGGGTAGATTTTTTACCCAGTGGTTAAAAATGCTACGCAGGGTGCCTCCGGCAGTTGCAGTTACCGGATCTACTGCACCTGGAGTGCTTGAGCAAGCACAAGAGGTGTTTGACTTGACTTATAGAGCATTGGTATCCGTCCCTGGGACGCGAACGTTCGACTCACCTGGAAGACAGCATATTAATCACGTGGCCTCACAAGGCTCGCTGAGCCAGCCTTTTTCTCGTGCGTTGGTTACGGTCAATCATAATTTGAACACTAATGGCGTCCCCTTGGATCAGGTTGCAGGTAACCACTACGGCGCCCTCTTGACGAACGTGGAGAGGGGACATACCTCCAACGCAGGCGCACATGCAAGCGCGGCTGCATATTGGTTAATTAATACGTCTGGACCAGAAAGACTCGTGGGCGCGAGCTTCAACTTTTTCGGCTTTCTGTCTGCGGGACCTCATGATGCAAAGGCTTTTAAGACCGGCGTTGCTCTGCGTAGCCAGAGATAATGCTGGTTTGATTGGAGCACACTGCCGTCTTTTATGGCAGCAACGATAATGCCGATAAATAGCTCAAATTCTACCTGAGAACTTGGTAATCAAGGCTGTCGCAAACAAAGGGTGCTTTCATACCGTTCGATTCGATAAACATACGGACTGAAGCGTACCTGAAGGTTCGCTGTTGATAACGTATGGATAACGAATACCTATCAGATCTGCTAGTTGTGCTGGTGCTGGCATTTATTTAAGATTTTATGCCTTACGGTGTGTGCGCAATATTATAGGTAGGCTGCACAATGGACAGGCAATCGGGAAAAACAATCGCGACTGATGGCGACGTAAAACATTGGATGACCTCCCTTCATCCCTTGCTGGGCACTTTAAAGTTGCATGAGCTAAAAATCCCTTCAACCCAGCACTCAGGGTTGATTGAATGCGACGGTCAGCAGGATGAAAGCAACGGGTCCGATTCCACCGGATCGCCCTGGGGATTCCAGATTAAGGCCGGTATCAGGGCGTTGGATTTACGAATTTACCAACATGAGGAAGGGCATTGGGTTTTTCACTACAATAACTTGCCTTCCTTGCACTCCGTACAGAGCCTGATCGATTGGTGTAATGCTTACTACAGTGCGCCAGAGCCGATCATTAATAATGAGATTATTGTTTTACATATTCATGGTTGTTTCTCGCCCATGGATCAATTTAACGACAGTCAGTTGAGAGATCTTTTTGTTAATGGCTTGCGATCAACGAGCTTGATACCGCGCCGTGCGGCCCTTTTGAATTTGATGCAGATACACCAAGATTATCCAGGGAAAAACATTGTTCTCAGTTGGGATAGATGTGTGGATGATGATTTAATCTGGCCTTATCGCTGGCAGGGCTGGGTCAAGACTGATGTGCCTGCGGGAAAAGAACACAAAGCCACGTTGCCGCTGCGTTTAATTTGTAATGCCGTCACAGAATGTATTTCAACACTCGTTGTGGCGAATACCAGTTCTCCTGCTATGAGTGCTGGTCAGCCGAGCGTCTGTTCTGAGCTTGATCATGGTTTGATTGAAAAGTGTATAAATTACAATCTCGATGCTGCGCCGTTTTATGCTCCTGAACTTGAGCAAAGTGGGTATAACTATATTTCGGAAAAATTTCATTTGATTATTAATCCTGTTTTGAGGACGGTGCAATACCAGATTGATTTTCTTGGAAGAGGCTTTATGGCGTATCCGCACACATTATCTAATGGTTGTCATAATATTGAAATCCCCGTCGCGAGGAATCAGATGTTCAACTTGACTGTTCGTGCGTTGGATGCCAGGGGGAAAATTTCAGAGTCTAAAATGTTAAGCGTTAATACAACTGCTCCCGCTCCTATTGTTGCGTTTAGTGACCCAAGCAGTTCTGGGAATTCTAAGATAAAAGATATACGTATTGAAGGTACTGGTTCCGATAGGGTCGCTTTCATAATGTTGGATATAAATAGCTTTTACGACTTCCCTCAAGTGGAGATAACAGTTTTTCGCTTGCAGAAGGAAGGTATAGATAACAGTCCTGCGGTATATCAAAAATTAGTTTCTAAGAACGCGGCGGGTGCTATGTTTCCCATGGTTGAAGGCGGGGCGTATGTAGCAGTCGTGCAGGGGGCCGACTTTGGAGGCTATAGGTACGGAACCGTTTGGGAACAATTTGGCTCTCGGTCCTGAGTAAAGGCTTAACAAAAAATACAGGCTTAAATGATGGTCGCCGACAGTCTGGCGGCGGCTTATATGGTCGGCTGCTCTAACAGGACCACGTTATAACTTGCGGAGCAGAAGGTAGCCTGCGCAGAGATAATTGCTTCCTGTCATTCATTTTTTACACCTTCTTTACGCCCCCGTACGCCTCTCGATCTCGATCCTTTACGCCCACATTGCACACACTCTTCCTACACGCGGCACGTGCCGCTTTGGGAGAGTTGTCATGGGCGTTCTGGATGGGGTGTCCCTGCTGCTGGCAGTGGGGCTGTTCGTTTATCTGTTGGTTGCGCTGTTGCGCGCAGATCAGAACTAGGAGCGGATATGCACAGTTATGACTATGCGCTGATTCTGGCCTTCTTCGTTCTGGTATTACTGCCAGCACCGTGGCTGGGGCGCTTTTATTACAAAGTTATGGAAGGTCAGCGTACCTGGATGACTCCGGTACTGGGGCCCGTCGAAAACGTGTGCTATCGCATTGCCGGGGTTGATCCGAACAGCGAGCAAAGCTGGGTTAAATACATGCTGGCGCTGCTGGCCTTTAACCTCGCGGGGTTTGTCATCCTGTTCGCGATTCTGCTGTTTCAGCAGTACCTGCCGCTCAACCCGCAACACTTGCCGGGGCAAGAGTGGACGCTGGCGTTCAACACGGCGGTGAGCTTTGTCACCAACACCAACTGGCAGAGTTACAGCGGTGAAGCGTCGCTCAGCTACCTCAGCCAAATGGTCGGCCTGACCGTGCAGAACTTTGTCAGTGCCGCCACCGGCCTTGCGGTACTGGTCGCGCTGTGTCGCGGTATCAGCCGCCGCTCAACTAAAACCTTGGGTAACTTCTGGGCTGACATGACCCGCGCCACGCTGTATGGCCTGTTACCGTTGTGCCTGGTGCTGGCGGTGTTTCTGGTGTGGCAGGGCGTGCCGCAAACCTTTGCGCACTATGTCAACGCTGTGACGATGCAAGGTGTCGATCAGGTGATCCCGCTGGGCCCGGCTGCCAGCCAGATTGCGATCAAGCAACTGGGTACCAATGGTGGTGGTTTCTTCGGTGCCAACTCGGCGCACCCTTTCGAGAACCCGACAGCCTGGAGCAACCTGTTTGAACTGGCCTCGATCATCCTGATCCCGGTGGCGCTGGTGTTCACCTTTGGCCATTACGTCAAAGACCTGCGCCAAAGCCGGGCCATTATGGCCTGCATGCTGGCGTTGTTCCTGATCGGTGGCGGCACCGCGCTGTATGCCGAGTACCAGCCCAACCCGACGCTGAACAGCCCGCTGGTTGAGCACACTGCGCCGCAGGAAGGCAAGGAAGTCCGCTTCGGCACCACCGCCACAGTGCTGTGGGCCGAGACCACTACCGCCGCTTCCAACGGTTCGGTGAACGCCATGCACGACAGCCTCAACCCCATGAGCGGGATGGTGGCGATGGTCAACATGATGGTCGGCGAAGTGATCTTCGGCGGTGTCGGTGCCGGGCTCTACGGCATGTTGCTCAACGTGCTGATCGCGGTGTTCCTTGCCGGCCTGATGATCGGCCGCACCCCGGAGTACCTCGGTAAAAAGCTGCAAGCCAAAGAAGTGCAATTGCTGGTGGTGACCCTGCTGGTGATGCCGGTGGGTGTGCTGGTGCTGGCCGCTATTGCGGCGGTATTGCCCAGTGCAGTGGCGGCGGTGAGTAACCCCGGCCCACACGGTTTCAGCCAGATCTTGTACGCCTTTACCTCGGCCAGTGCCAACAACGGCTCGGCGTTTGGCGGGCTCAGTGGCAACACGCCGTTTTACAACCTGATGCTGAGCCTGGGCATGTTGCTCGGACGCTTCGGTTACATCCTCCCGGTACTGGCCCTGGCGGGCAGTCTGGCGATGAAGAAAACCGCACCGGTTGGCCAAAACACCTTCCCGACCCACGGCCCGTTGTTTGTGGCACTGCTGACCGTGACCATTTTGCTGGTAGGCGGCCTGACCTTCTTGCCGACGCTGGCACTGGGTCCCATCGCTGAACAACTGACTATGGGCTTCTAAGGAGACGATCATGACTATGCCTGCTCCTGTTTCAAAATTGACGCCTACGCCTGAAACCGAGGCGCCGCAAACCCCTAAAACGGCGTTTGCCGACCTCTGGCGCCCGGCGTTGCTGCAAGCCTTTGTCAAACTCGACCCGCGCCAGCTGAAACGCTCGCCGGTGATGCTGGTGGTTGAGCTGACCGCCATTTTTACCTCGGTGTTGTGCTTTATGCCGGAAGCGTCGGTGCCCACCGCGGTGGCCGTGCAAATCGCCATCTGGCTGTGGTTCACCGTGTTGTTCGCCAACTTTGCCGAAGCCTTGGCCGAAGGCCGCGGTAAAGCCCGCGCCGACAGCCTCAAGGCCGGCAGTGAGGGTTTGAGTGCTCGCCGCCGGACCACGACGGGCAGCTTTGAAATCGTGCCGGCAACCCGCCTGCGCAAAGGTGATGTGGTGCGCGTTGAGGCCGGGGAGATGATCCCCGGTGACGGCGAGGTGATCGAAGGGATTGCCGCCGTCAACGAGGCCGCGATTACCGGCGAGTCTGCGCCGGTGATTCGTGAGTCGGGTGGTGATCGCTCGGCGGTCACCGGCAACACCCGGTTGGTGTCGGACTGGCTGCTGGTGCGCATCAGCACCAACCCCGGCGAGTCGACCCTGGACCGCATGATTGCCCTGGTCGAAGGTGCCAAACGGCAGAAAACCCCGAACGAAATCGCGCTGGATATTCTGCTGATCGGCCTGACCCTGATCTTCCTGATCGTGGTGGTGACCCTGCAACCGTTTGCCTTCTATGCCGGTGGCAGCCTGCCGCTGGTGTTTCTGGTGGCGCTGCTGGTTACGCTGATCCCGACCACCATTGGTGGCTTGCTGTCCGCCATCGGTATCGCCGGTATGGACCGTCTGGTGCGCCTCAACGTGATCGCCAAATCGGGCCGTGCGGTTGAAGCGGCGGGTGACGTGCATGTACTGATGCTCGACAAGACCGGCACCATCACCTTTGGTAACCGTCGTTGCGCCGCCCTGTATGCTTCACCGGGTGTGACCGCCAAAGAGCTGGCCGAAGGGGCGCTGCGTGCGTCGTTGGCGGACGACACAGCGGAAGGCAAGTCCATCGTCGAATTCATTCGCGGCTTGCACAGCTTCACTGAGCCTGCGGTCGAGGAATTCACAGCGGTGCCGTTTACCGCCGAAACACGCTTGTCGGGTATCGACTACCACGGCCGGGTGTACCGCAAAGGCGCGGTGGATTCGGTGCTGGCGTTTGTTGGTATGAAACGTCACGAAGTGCTGCCTGCGTTGTCCCGTGAAATCGACAAAATCGCACAAAGTGGCGGTACCCCGTTGCTGGTCTGTGGCCAGGGCCGTTTGCTCGGCGCGATTCACCTCAAGGACGTGGTAAAGCCCGGCATTCGCGAGCGCTTTGCCGAACTGCGCAAGCTGGGCATTCGGACCGTGATGGTGACCGGCGACAACCCGTTGACCGCCGCCGCAATCGCAGCCGAAGCCGGGGTGGATGATGTGCTGGCCGAAGCCACACCCGAGAAAAAACTGGCGCGCATTCGCCATGAGCAGAACGACGGCCGCCTGGTAGCGATGTGCGGCGACGGCGCCAACGACGCCCCGGCGCTGGCTCAGGCTGACGTGGGCATGGCGATGAACGACGGCACCCAGGCGGCGCGTGAAGCGGCCAACATGGTTGACCTCGATAGCGATCCGACCAAGCTGCTGGACGTAGTGCAAATCGGCAAGGAACTGCTGGTGACGCGAGGCGCGCTGACGACCTTTTCGATTGCCAATGACGTGGCCAAGTACTTCGCGATCCTGCCCGCACTGTTTGCCTCGATCTACCCGCAGTTGGGCGTGCTCAACATCATGCATTTGGCCAGCCCGCAGAGCGCGATTCTCTCGGCCATCGTGTTCAACGCCTTGATCATCGTGGTGTTGATTCCCTTGGCTCTGCGCGGGGTGCGGGTACAGGCGGCCAGCGCTGCACACTTGCTGCGTCGCAACCTGCTGATCTATGGCGTGGGCGGGCTGGTGGTGCCGTTTATCGGCATCAAGCTGATCGACATGCTGCTCACTGCGCTGCACTTGGTTTAAGCGTTTTCGGAGGGATTGATCATGGCAAATGTATTACGTCCGGCCTTGAGCCTGATGCTGTTGATGACCGCTATTACCGGCGTGGCTTACCCGCTGGTCGTGACCGGGATCGCCCAAGTGGCGTTCCCGCAGCAAGCCAACGGCAGCCTGGTGCGTGACAGCGCCGGGCAGGTCAAGGGCTCGGCATTGATTGCGCAAGACTTTACCGGTGACGACTGGTTCCACCCACGGCCTTCGGCGGGCGCGTTTGCCACGGTGTCGAGTTCGGCGAGCAACCTGGCGCCGAGCAACCCGGCCCTGGCCACACGGGTCAAGGAAAGTGCGGCGCAGCTTGCCGTGCCGGATCAAGGCCCGGTGCCAATGGCCATGCTGACCACGTCGGGCAGCGGTCTGGACCCGCACTTGCCACCGGAGGCAATTCGCTATCAACTGGTACGGGTTGCAGCGGCTCGGCACTTGCCGGTACAAACGGTTGAGCAGTTGCTTGAACAACACATCGAACAACCGTTGATAGGCCCGCCGGTGGTCAATGTGCTGTTGCTGAACCAGGCGTTGGCGCAGTTGCAGTAAATCTCCTGTAGGAGCGAGCTTGCCTCGCGATCTTTAAAACTCGCGAGACAAGCTCGCTCCTACAGTTTATGTATTCATCAGGACAAACCCATGAGCCATTCCGGTCGCGCCGATGCGTTGTTAGCTGACTTGCCACGCGCCGGCCGTGGCCGGCTCAAAGTGTTTCTGGGCGCGGCCCCCGGCGTTGGCAAGACGTACGCCATGCTGCAGGCCGCGCACACCCAATTGCGCCAAGGGGGCACGCTGTTGGCCGGGGTGGTCGAAACCCATGGCCGCGCTGAAACCGAAGTGTTGCTCAACGGTTTGCCCCAACTGGCCATGCTGCGCTCGGAGTATCGCGGCGTGCAGCTTGAAGAAATGGACCTCGATGGCCTGCTCGCGGCCAAGCCCAAGCTGGTGCTGGTCGATGAACTGGCCCACAGCAATGCACCTGGCAGCCGTCATGCCAAGCGCTGGCAGGACGTGCAGGAGTTGCTGGCAGCGGGCATTGACGTCTACACCACGGTCAACGTTCAACATCTCGAAAGCCTCAACGACCAGGTGCGCGGTATCACCGGGGTGCAAGTGCGTGAAACCGTGCCCGACTGGATCGTCCAGGAAGCCTATGAGCTGCTGTTGATCGACCTGCCACCCCGTGAGCTGCTGGAGCGGCTGCGCGAAGGCAAAGTCTATGTGCCTGAGCAGGCTCGTGCGGCCATCGATGCGTTTTTCTCCCAGACCAACCTCAACGCCCTGCGCGAACTGGCGATGCAGACCGCCGCCGTGTACGTCGACGATGAGCTGGACAAAGGCTATCGCCAGCAAGGGCAATCGGCCCCGGCGCTGCGTGGGCGGCTGCTGGTGGGCGTGGACGGTGATGTGCATGCCGAGCGTCTGGTTCGCCATGCCAGCCGGGTCGCAGAGCGGCGGCATTTGCCCTGGAGCCTGGTGCATGTGGATAACGGCACCGTGCGTGACGAGCAATCGCGCCTGCGCTTGCAGAGTGCCCAGCAATTGGCCGAGCGCCTGGGCGGCGAAGTGGTGTTGCTGCGTGCGGGCGAGGTGGCCAAAACCTTGATCCAGCACGCCAGCGAGCGTCGGGCCAGTCTGCTGTTGGTGGGGCAGTCGCGGCTAACCTGGCGCCGTCGGATGTTTGGTGGCGGGCTGGCTGCGCGCTTGCTGCGCGATGCCCATGGCCTGGAAATCAACGTGCTCGACCACGAGCAATCGCCCGCGCCGGTGGTTACCCGTGGCAAGCACACGCTGGTGTGGTTTGACTATGGTCTGGCGCTGGTGGCCACGGTGCTGGCCAGCGCCTTGGCCTGGGGGGTTTCCAGTGTGCTGGCGCTGCCCAACATCTCGCTGGTGTTTCTTGCGGCGGTGTTGCTGGTGGCGGTGCGCAGCAGCCTTGGGCCAGCGCTGGTCTGTGCGGCGATGTCATTTTTGGCTTATGACTTTCTGTTTATCCCGCCCAATTTCTCGTTCAGCATCCAGCGCGAAGAAGACGTACTCACGCTGTTGTTCTTTCTGTTAATGGCGGCTCTTACCGGTAACCTGGCCGCGCGCCAACGCCGACAACTGCAAGCCTTGCGCGACACCCAGGAAGAAACCACGCAGTTGCTCGACTTGTCGCGCAAGCTCACCGCTGCCACGGACCGTCAGGCAGTCATCAATGCCGCCGCCCAGCATTTGAGTGGCTGGAAAGAGCTCAACATGTGCCTGCTCAAGCGCGATGACAACGGCGACTGGACCATCGAAACCGGCGGCCCTTTGCATTTCAACGAAGCCGAGCGCGCCGCTGCGGACTGGGCCTGGTCACACCTTCAACCGGCAGGCAAAGGCACGGGCACGTTGCCCATGGGCAATTGGTGGTGGTGGCCGATCAGCGCTGAAGAAGGGCCACTGGCCTTGCTCGGCGTGAGCCCCAAAGACGGCCAAACCCTCAGTGGCCAACGTCGGCGCCTGTTGATGGCCTTGAGTCAGCCGCTGGCCCAGGCGCTGGCCCGTGCGCGTTTGGCGCAAGACCTGGAAGCTGCGCGCCTGCATGGCGAAACCGAACAACTGCGCAGTGCTTTGCTGGCCTCGGTGTCCCATGACTTGCGCACCCCGCTGACTACCATGCGCGGCAGCATCGATACGCTGCTGGCGCTGGGCGAGGCTATCGCACTGGAAGACCGGCGTGAATTGCTCGAAGGCACCCGCGATGAGGCTGAGCGTCTGGATCGCTACATCCAGAACCTGCTGGACATGACCCGCCTGGGCCACGGCGCCTTAAAACTGGCCCGTGACTGGGTGTCACCCGCCGACATCGTGGGCAGTGCCTTGAACCGGCTGCGCGCTGTACTGGCGCCGTTGCAGGTGCAAGTGGATGTGCCGCCGCAACTGCCGCTGTTGCATGTGCATGCGGCGTTGATCGAACAGGCCTTGGTCAATGTGCTGGAGAACGCTGCACGCTTTTCACCGCCCCATGGGCAACTGCGCCTGAGTGCCGGGGCGCATGAAGGGGAGTTGTGGTTTGCGGTGAGTGATCAAGGGCCGGGCATTCCCGAAGAAGACCGCGCCAAGATTTTTGACATGTTTTACACCGCTGCCCGTGGCGACCGAGGCGGGCAGGGCACCGGGCTTGGCCTGGCCATTTGCTTGGGCATGGTCGGCGCCCATGGCGGACGCATCACCGTGGCTGAAGGCATCGACGGGCAAGGCACTTGCATCACCTTGTTTCTGCCCTTGCGCGATCAACCGGCCATGGATCAGGAAGAGGCGGAGCGTGAAGACTGATACTCTTTGGCCCTACTTTTGTTGCGATGAATTGCCATGAGCCAGCCAGCGACGATTTTGGTCATTGATGACGAACCTCAGATCCGCAAGTTTTTGCGCATCAGTTTGGCGTCCCAGGGCTACACCGTGCTTGAGGCGGCGACCGGGGCCGAAGGCTTAAGCCAGGCGGCGTTGAACAAGCCGGACGTCATGGTCCTCGATCTGGGCCTGCCGGACATGGACGGCCAACAGGTGTTATGCGAGTTTCGCGAGTGGTCGACGGCGCCGGTGCTGGTGTTGTCAGTGCGTGCCAGCGAAGCGCAAAAAGTTCAGGCGCTGGACGGTGGCGCCAATGACTACGTGACCAAGCCGTTTGGCATTCAGGAGTTTTTGGCGCGCATCCGCGCCTTGTTGCGTCAGGCCCCTAGCGGAGAAACCGGGCAAGCGGCAGTTGAGCTGGGCCCGCTAATCATTGATCTGGCGTTTCGCCGGGTGCTGCTCGACGGCGTAGAAGTGGGCCTGACCCGCAAGGAATACGCGGTGCTGGCGCAACTGGCGAGCCATCCGGGGCGGGTGATTACCCAGCAGCAATTGCTCAAGGACATCTGGGGCCCGAGCCATGTCGAGAACAGTCACTACCTGCGGATCGTGGTCGGGCATTTGCGGCAAAAACTGGCCGATGATCCGACCTCGCCGCGTTTTATCGCCACCGAGGCCGGCGTGGGCTACCGGCTGTTGAGCTGACGCCGCGTCAAGGTTGCGAGCGCTGGTCAGCTTCATAGCGGTCCAGCGTGTCTTTGGCAATTTCCCGGCCCAGGGCGATCAGCTCGGCGGCCTTGTAAAACTCAAAGAAGCGGCACACCCGCTTTGGCACGTTGATCAAAATATCCGGCGGGTATCCGGCGATTTTGTACTGCGCCAAAGAGGTCTGCATCACCTCGAAGCTCTGGTTGATCAGATCCAGCAGCGAGGCGGGGCCGACGTTGTCGATGATGACCGAACCGGTGGCGGACTTGGGTGCGCCTTGCGTGTTGGCCGCAAGGCTGGGCGCAGGCTTGGGGGGCGCTGAGTCGATCCAGGGGTTGAAGGGCACTTCGGCTTCTGGCTCGGTGGCAGGCTTGAGCATCTCCTGTTCAAGGTCGAGCAGGTGCTCCGCCTGGCGGGTGCGAAACGGAATGTGAGAGCCCAGCGAATTCATCAGGTTGTTAAACCGGCCTTTAAAGGCCGCCGGGCGCGGGATCACCGGGAGCTGGTAATGGTTTTGCGTGGTGGAGTTGAGGTTGACGGCGACAATCAGGTCGCAGTGGCTGGACACCACCGGGACGATGGGCAGCGGGTTCAGCAAACCGCCATCGACCAGCATGCGATTGCCCTGCATCACCGGGGTAAACAGGCTGGGGATGGCCGCCGAGGCGCGCATGGCCTGGTGCAGGCAGCCTTCTTGAAACCAGATTTCCTGCTGATGGGTCAGGTCGGTGGCGACGGCGGTATAAGGGATGCGCAGGTCTTCAATATTGATCTCGCCGACAATGTTGCGAATTTGCCCGAAGACTCTCTCGCCACGAATGGCCCCGAGGCGAAAACTCACGTCCACCAGGCGCAGTACATCCAGGTAATCCAGGCTTTGAATCCAGTCGCGGTATTGATCAAGCTTGCCGGCGGCATAAATCCCGCCCACCACGGCGCCCATCGAACAGCCGGCAATGCAGGCAATCTCGTAACCCCGGCTTTCGAACTCTTCAATGACCCCGATGTGGGCATAGCCCCGTGCGCCTCCGGAGCCCAATACCAGTGCAATACGTTTTTTCATGAGCCGGTCCTTTGCAAGACAAGTGCTTACAATGCCTTTTTGTGTGAGTCAGTGACAGCTCAAAGCGGTTTGGCGAGCTAGTCTTGCTCCACGACGTTTTGCGTTACGGCACTTTTAGGCCGGTTGCCCGTCTTAGCACTGAACAATTATTTGAGGATTTGCCCCATGAAAGCTTGGATCTGTGTGCCATTAATGGCGATTGCTTTGGTCGGTTGCGCGGGCAAGAAGGTTTATCGTGACAGTTGCGGCACGCAGTTGGACGCGGCCTGGCACGAACTGGACCTGGCCAAGGCTGAAGGGTTTGCCGGTACGGTCAGCTATTCCAAAGCCCTGTCTTTGCTGACGGCGGCGAAAACTCAGCAACAATTCGAGGCCTTTGAAGGCTGCACGGCCAAGGCCGAGAAGGCGCGCTTCTATATCCAGGAGTCCCGCGCCGGGCGTTGAGGCGCCAACCTGACGAGGGAGAGTAAGGATGTCTGATTTGGTTAATCGGATCGTGGCTAACTGCTTACGTCTGGAGGTCAAGTTGTTGGCCTGCCAGGCGCGTTTAGCGGCCCAAACCGATCCTGAAGCACTGCATGACCTGCGCACGACGGTCCGTCGTTTACGCAGCCTGTTACGCCCGTTGCGGGGGTTGCCGGGCGTGGTCCAGCTTGAAATGTCGGCCTCGCAGGTCGGTGTTTTGACAACCCCGCTGCGAGACCTTGAAGTGTTGGCGGCGCACCTGGAACAACAGGGCCACCCGACCCTGGCCAAGCGCCGGCTAACACAATTGGCCGGCAGCTACCCGCGGGTGGCGGCCAGTACCGAGCTGTCGCAATTGCTGATGATCCTTGAGGCGTTCCCGCGCTTTTTGCGCGCCAGCCAACGTGAGGGCTTGTTGCGCGGGTTGCGCCAACGCATTGAGGCGATATTGGCCAAGCAATGGCAGGCGCTGCACAAAGCCCTGAAGGATCCGGCCCACGACCGGCATAAGGTCCGGTTGTTGATCAAGCGCGTGCGTTATGGCGCTGAAGCCTACCCCGAGCTGGACCGCGTGCCCAAAGCCGTAATGAAACACCTCAAAGAGGCGCAAAAGGCCTTGGGTGAATGGCATGACGCCTGGCAGTGGCTCGCTCAGGCAGAGCAACAGCCCGATCTGCAACCGTGCGTTGAGCAATGGCGCGCCACCTTGGCCCGAGGCGAGAAACGCGCGGACCGGGTGTTGGCCAAATTGCGCTGAGGCGTTCACATACCTCTGTAGGAGGTGCCGCCCCGTCTTCGACGCCGCGCTGTCGCGCAGCAAACAGGCCGCCGAGTATCTTCAGCATCCCCCAATCGGTTCC
>NZ_WIWK01000067.1:0-33798 GCF_009600165.1 Pseudomonas sp. FSL R10-0399 | reverse complement strand
GGCTCGAGGCGTACGAAGAGAAGAGTCGCAGCCGGCAGTTGCGAGCCTTGGAGCGCAAGGCACACAAGCTGGGATGGCGACTGGAAAAAGTTGGGTAGTTTTTTTGAATAAAAACAATGGGTTATTTTATGTTTGATAAGAGCGAGCTTGCCTCGCGATCTTTTAAAAGATCAAAAGATCGCGAGGCAAGCTCGCTCCTACAGGGGGGGCGGGGTTATCCGCGGCGATCTGCGACTACGCCGATCAACACCAGTACTACCAACAACACCGGCGCAAGGCTGTAGTTGTTGAATTGGCTCAGGCCGCGCTCAACCCATGGGGTGGCGTAGATCAGGGCGGCGCCGCTGCCGATCAGGCACAGCAGGGCCATCAAGGGAACGCGCAAGGCACCGGCGATGCTGCCCAGACGCTGTTCGACCCACCCTTTAAAGTCCGCACCAAACAGCACCAGCAGGCAGCCAATCAGGGCCAGGGATATCTCGGAGAGATGGCTGCGGCTCCAGCGTGACACGGTGGCAAGCAGGTCAAGTACCAAGTCCATTCGCGTTCCTTAGATCAGAAAGTGCTGTAACAAGTCGTTGAGAAACAACTGCCCTCGGGCGGTCGCCGCCAAGCGTGTCGGTTCGACCTGCAATAAGCCGCTTTGTTCTGCCGCCTGCCGTCCCTCATTCAAACTCTGAAGGGGCAAACCGGTGCGCTGCGGGTAGAGCGATGAGTCGACGCCGTCGGTAAGACGCAAGGCGTTCATTAGAAACTCAAAAGGTAGCTCTTCCGCTGTCAGGGTTTTCTCACCGGCTTGAAAGTTTTTGGCTGGATTGAGGTAGTCCTTTGGAAGACGGGTCTTCCAGGTGCGGACGATTCGGCCATCAGGATGGCTCAATTTCCCATGAGCGCCAGCGCCAATACCGATAAAGTCACCAAAGCTCCAGTAGTTCAGGTTGTGCCGCGCCGGGCGACCCGGCTGGGCGTAGGCCGACACTTCGTATTGGGCGTAGCCGTGTTCGGCGAGCAACGCCTGGCCCGCTTCCTGGATGTCCCACAAGGTGTCGTCTTCGGGCAAATCAGGCGGCTTGTTCCAGAACACCGTGTTGGGTTCCAGCGTCAGTTGATACCACGACAGATGTGTCGGTTTGAGGGCAATGGCCTGGCGCAGGTCGCTCAGGGCGTCTTCCAGGCTCTGATCGGGCAAACCGTGCATCAAGTCGAGGTTGAAGTTATCAAAGCCCGCCTGACGCGCCATCCCGGCGGCGCGCACGGCTTCGTCACCGTTGTGGATACGGCCCAGTGCCTGGAGTTTTTCTTGCTGAAAACTCTGGATGCCAATCGACAGGCGATTGATCCCCAGTTGGCGGTAGGCCACAAACTTTTCTTGCTCAAATGTGCCGGGGTTGGCTTCGAGGGTGATTTCGATGTCGCTGGCAAACGGGATGCGCGCTTCGACCCCCTTGAGCAAGCGGCCCAGCGCCTGGGCGCTGAACAGGCTCGGCGTGCCGCCGCCAAAAAAGATCGAGCTCAGCTCGCGGCCATAGACCGCGTGCAGGTCTTGATCGAGGTCGGCCAGCAGCGCGTCGACGTATTCTTCTTCGGGCAACACCGGGCTTGCAGTGTGCGAGTTGAAGTCGCAGTACGGGCATTTGCGCACGCACCACGGAATATGGATGTAGAGCGACAGGGGTGGCAGTTGCGTCAGCGGCGCGCGCGGCGCCTGCTGAGTAAAGCCAGCCGCACCCAGATAGAGCGGCTGTGAAGGGGTGTCATGGGTCATTTCAGGCCCAAACGCTGACGCAGCAAGTCCATGGCGCGGGCGCGGTGGCTCAACTGGTTTTTCTCGGCCGGGCTGAGTTCAGCGCTGGAGCAGTTGCGCTCCGGCACCCAAAACAGCGGGTCGTAACCAAAACCGTGCTCGCCGCTGGCCGCGTGCAGGATGCGGCCGTGCCACAAGCCTTCGCAGATAATTGGCAGCGGGTCGTCAGCGTGGCGTACCAGCGCCAGCACGCACACAAATTGCGCGCCGCGCTCGGCTTCTGGCACGTCTTTCAAGGCGTCGAGCAGCTTGGCGTTGTTCGCCGCATCGCCTTTGCCGTCGGCATAACGGGCCGAGTAAATGCCCGGTGCGCCCCCGAGAAAGTCCACCGCCAGCCCCGAGTCGTCTGCCAGTGCCGGCAAGCCCGAGATACGTGCCGCGTTGCGCGCTTTAAGAATCGCGTTTTCAACGAACGACAAGCCGGTTTCATCCGGCTCGACGCTGCTGAATTCTCCAATCGAGCGCAACTGCACCGACTCGCCGAGCATGGCCTGAAGTTCTTTGAGTTTGCCGGCGTTGTGGCTAGCCAAAACCAGTTGCGTAAGGTTAATCATTGGAGCGGAGCGACCTCTTGGGAAAATTCGATGTCTTTGGTTTCGCCGTTGACCTTAAGCTCAATGGCGAACACATAGACTTTAGCGGGCTGGACCGGGAACTGGGCGAAGTAATCAATCGCCCCCTGGTCATTGATCACCTGTTTGAAGGTGAGCGGTTTAGCTTTTTTATCACCGGTTTCGCGGTAAGTGCCCTTGATCGTGCTGGCTATTTTTTGATCATCTTTGGACAGGTTGAAGTTCAGCGCACCCAGTTGGTCACTGCGTTGCAGGCCATACCTGGCGGTGATCTCAGGGCTCAGGAAGTTGGTCATGAAGGCGTTGTAGTTGACCACGGTGCCGCCCACCTGGGTGGCCCCCGCAGCCATCGCCTGAGCGGCGAAGCACATCGACAGCAGCAGTAATCCAATCCGTCCCATAGCCTTTCTCCTTGTGAACCCTGATTTAAACCGCGATTTGATGATCCTGCAGGCCAGGACTGCTGACACGGTAAATGCCAATCTCACCCAACAGGTTAGGCCATAACTTACTCGCCCATCCGTGCCGGTGTTGTTGATCTACAGCAAGGCGGTTGATCACGCGGGCTTCGCGCTCACGGCACAGCTCTTCAAAGTCTTCGAAGGTGCAGAAGTGAATGTTCGGCGTGTTGTACCAGGTGTACGGCAGAAACTCGGACACGGGCATGCGGCCTTTGCTGGCCAGATACCAGCGGCAACGCCAGTGACCGAAGTTCGGGAAGGTGATGATGCACTGGCGGCCGACGCGCAGCATCTCGTCGAGGATCCGGTCAGGGTAGTGCACCGCTTGCAGCGCCTGGGTCATGACCACGATGTCGAAGCTGTTGCTGGCAAAGTTGCCCAGCCCTTTGTCCAGGTCTTGCTCGATCACGTTGATGCCTTTGGCCACGCACTCGGCAATGTTGTCCGGGTCGTTTTCCAGGCCGTAGCCGGTGACTTGCTTGTTGTCGCGCAGCCAGCTCAGCAGTTCGCCATCACCACAACCGAGGTCGAGTACGCGGCTGCCAGCGGGGATCCAGTCTTGGATGATTTCCAGGTCGGCTCTCATGGCGTTCTCACAGGTCTATTCGGTTCATGTAATTGCTGAAGGCTTGCAGGTAGCGCGGGATCGGAATCAGGAAGGCGTCATGGCCCTGCGGTGCATCGATCTCGAGGTAGCAAACGTCTTTTTTCGCCGCCATCAGCGCATCCACCAGTTCACGCGAGCGCGCCGGCGAGAAGCGCCAGTCGGTGGTGAATGACATAACGCAAAAGCGTGCCTTGGCCCCGGCAAAGGTTTTGGCCAGGTCGTCGTTGTAGTTGGCGGCCGGGTCGAAGTAGTCCAGCGCTTTGGTCATCAACAGGTAGGTATTGGCGTCGAAACGCCCGGAAAACTCCTCGCCCTGATAGCGCAGGTAGCTTTCTACCTGGAACTCGACGCTGTGAAAGTCGTAGTTGAGGTTTTCGTTTTTCAGGCCACGGCCGAATTTTTCGCCCATGGAGTCATCGGACAGGTAAGTGATGTGCCCGACCATGCGCGCCAGCATCAGGCCACGCTTGGGGATCACGCCTTGTTCCTGGAACGAGCCGCCGTGGAACTCAGGGTCGGTGAGGATGGCCTGACGCGCCACTTCGTTGAACGCGATGTTCTGCGCGGACAATTTGGGCGCCGAGGCAATGGCCAGGCAATGGCGCAGGCGATCCGGGTAGCTGATGCTCCACTGCAACGCCTGCATGCCACCCAGGCTGCCGCCGATTACGGCGGCCCACTGGTTAATGCCCAAACGGTCGGCCAGACGGGCCTGGCTGTGCACCCAGTCTTCAACAGTCAGCACTGGGAAATCAGCGCCAAACGGGCGGCCGGTTTCGGGGTTGAGGCTGCTCGGGCCGGTAGAGCCATTGCAGCCGCCAAGATTGTTGAGGCTGACCACGAAGAACTTGTTGGTGTCGATCGGCTTGCCGGGGCCGATGCAGCTGTCCCACCAGCCGGGCTTGCGCTCGTCGGCACTGTGGTAACCGGCCGCATGGTGATGCCCGGAAAGCGCGTGGCAGATCAGCACGGCATTGCTGGCCGTGGCATTGAGCTGGCCATAGGTTTCGTAAATCAGATCATAGGCAGGCAGTGAACGGCCACAGGCTAACGCCAGCGGTTCGCTAAAGTGCGCGATTTGCGGCACGACCAGACCAACGGAATCGGGGGGAAAGGCAGCTGGCATTGACCCTGCTCTCATTCAAATGAGGCGTAAGTCTAATGAGCGGGGGGCAGAGCGGCAAGCAATGCTCAAACCTCTGTAGGAGCGAGCTTGTCTCGCGATCTTTTGATGTTTTAAAAGATCGCGAGACAAGCTCGCTCCTACAGGTTTTTTTCGTTAGATCAGGCCGAACAGCACGACCGGCATGCCGACGTACATTGCCAAAGGCGGGATGACGTAGCTTTGCAGCAACTGGATGACCATGAACGCCAGAATCGGCGAGATATCCAGGCCGCCCATGCTCGGCAGCATACGGCGGAACGGTGCCAGGGCGGGCTCGGTGATCTGGTTGACCAGCTCAGCGGCCGGGCTGGCGCCGCCCGGTGCAACCCACGAAAGGATCACGCTGATGATGATGGCGAAGAAGAACACCTTCAAAAACAGCGTAAACACGCCAATCAGCGCCCAGGCCAGCAGCCCGAGGATGTTGAAGGACATGTAGCTCAGCGTCAGGACCACGGCGAAAATCACCATCTGCACCAGAATGGCCAGCACCAGCGAAGACATGTCCAGCCCGAACAGGCTCGGGATCACCCGGCGCATCGGCTTGAGCAGCGGTTGCGTGGCGCGCACGGTGAACTGGCACAGCGGGTTGTAGAAGTTGGCGCGGACCAGTTGCAGGATAAAACGCAGCAGCACGATCAGCAGGTAGAGGCTACCCAGGGTTTGAATCACAAAAATGGCAGCGCCATTAAGTCCAGACATCATGTGCTCCTTTATTGACCCAATTGTTCGGCCATTTCGGCCGAGCGGTGCGCGGCGGCACTCAATGCTTTTTCGACGATGGCTTCAAAGCCGTCTGCCTGGAACGACTTGATCGCCGCTTCGGTGGTGCCCGCGGGCGAAGTCACCCGGCGGCGCAGCTCGGCCGCGTCGATGCCGCTGGACACCGCCATGTGGGCAGCTCCCAGCGAGGTGTGTTGCGCCAGTTGTTCGGCCACTTCACGGGGCAGGCCGAGCTTGACGCCAGCGGCGGTCATGGCTTCGATCAGCAGGAAGAAATACGCCGGGCCGCTGCCCGACACGGCGGTCACGGCGTCAATCTGCGCCTCAGTGTCGACCCATACCACGATGCCCACAGCAGACAGCAGCTCGTCGGCTTGCTGACGCTGTTCGGCGGTCACCGACTCAGTGGCGAACAGGCCGCTCACGCCCTTGCCCAGCAAGGCCGGGGTGTTCGGCATGCAGCGAACCAGCGGCTGTGCACCGACCCAGTTCAGCAGGCTGGCGCTGGTGATGCCGGCGGCTACCGACACCAACAATTGATGCGGTTTGAGGTGCGGGCGCAGGTCCAGGCACACGGCCTTCATGGCTTGCGGTTTAACCGCAATCACAATCACGTCAGCGTCTTGCACGGCCTGCGCGTTGTCGGCGAATACCTCAATGCCATGCTCGGCCGCGACCTTGGCCCGGGTCTCGGCGCCGGGATCGCAGGCGCGGATCTGTGCAGCATCCAGACCTTTGGCCCGCAGGCCGCCGATCAGGCTGGAAGCCATGTTGCCGGCCCCGATAAAGGCAATACGCGTTTTGCTCATAACCGATCCTTATAAAAGTTGGGCGAGTGTCTCAAGCCTGGCCGTAATCGCGGGCGCCAAACAACGCGGTGCCGATACGCACCCACGTCGCGCCTTGGGCAATGGCCGACTCCAGGTCGTGGCTCATGCCCATGGAGAGTGTATCGAGCCCCATGTTCAGGCTTTGTTGCAATGATCGTACCTTGGCAAACGCGGCGTTTTGCTCGGCGCGCACCTCGGTGGGTTCCGGAATCGCCATCAAACCGCGCAACGTCAAACGTGGCAACGCCTGGATTGCCGCCGCCAGAGCTGGCAAGTCCTCGGGCGTGCAGCCTGACTTGCTGGCCTCACCGCTGACATTGATCTGAATGCAGATATTGAGCGGCGGCAAGTCGGCCGGGCGTTGTTCCGAAAGGCGCTGGGCAATCTTCAAGCGGTCTACGGAATGCACCCACGCAAAATGCTCGGCGATCTCACGCGTCTTGTTCGATTGAATGGGGCCGATGAAGTGCCAACTCAAGGGCAGGTCGGTTAATTCGACCTGTTTGGCACGGGCTTCTTGCAGATAATTCTCGCCAAAATCGCGAATGCCGGCGGCGTACGCCTCGCGCAAGGCGGCTGCGGGTTTGGTCTTGCTGACCGCGAGTAAGTGAATGCTCGTTACATCACGTTGCACAGCCTCTGCCGCTGCACGGATACGCGCCTCAACCTGAGCAATGTTGCCTGCTATCGTGGACATTCAATTAAGCCCGCCGTTGTAAAAGTCTGCGGCATTCTACTGGAATTGGGAGGGGGTATGGATATCGCCGACCTGTTGGCGTTCAGCGTCAAACACGGGGCATCAGACCTGCACTTGTCAGCGGGCGTGGCGCCCATGCTGCGGGTGGACGGTGACATACAGCGTAGCGACCTGCCGGTGCTGGCCCCGGCCGCGGCGCGTGAACTTATCCACAGCGTGATGAATAGCGCACAGCGTTCAGCCTTTGAATCCGCCCACGAAGCTGATTTTTCGTACGCAGTGCCCGGACTGGGACGCTTTCGGGTCAATGCCTTTGAGCAGCAGCGCGGAGCCGGGGCGGTGTTTCGCAGCATTACGTCGCAAGTCCCCAGCCTGGAAGGGTTGGGGCTGGGTGAGGTGTTTAAAAGGCTCTGTGGCCTGTCACAGGGGCTGGTACTGGTTACCGGCGCGACGGGCTCGGGCAAGAGCACCACCCTGGCCGCAATGATTGATCACATCAACGCAACCCGCCAACAGCACATCCTTACCATCGAAGACCCGATTGAGTACCTGCACGCGCCCCGCCAGTGCCTGATCAACCAGCGCGAAGTGCACCGCGACACCCACAGCGTGGCGGCGGCGCTACGGTCGGCGCTGCGTGAAGACCCGGACGTGATCATGCTCGGAGAACTGCGCGACCTGGAGACCATCCGCCTGGCGCTGACGGCGGCAGAAACCGGGCACCTGGTGCTGGCGACGTTGCACACCGCATCAGCGGCCAAAGCCGTCGACCGCATCATTGACGTGTTCGCCGCCGATGAGAAGGCCATGGTGCGCACGATGTTGTCTGAGTCACTGCAAGGGGTGATTGCGCAAACATTGGTCAAACGGGTGGGGGGAGGCCGTGTCGCGGCGCACGAAATCATGCTGGCTACGCCTGCGATTCGTAACCTGATCCGGGAAAACAAAGTGGCGCAGATGGTCTCGGCGATCCAGACCGGCGCGGCGGCAGGGATGCAGACACTGGAGATGAGCCTGAAGCGGCTGAAAGAAAACGGCTTGATAGATTAGCGCCAACCCTTGTGGGAGCGGGCTTGCTCGCGATTGGATCAATGCGGTTAACAGATAAACCGCGTTGTCCGCATCGCGAGCAAGCCCGCTCCCACAGGGTTTAGCGCTGAGCGACCCGCAGGGTCTCTTTAGGCAACACGCGCTTGGCAACCACGTAGTGGCTCTGCCAGTAAGGCTTTTTCAGGGTGTCGATGGTCACCGACTTGCCGCGGCGCGGCGCGTGGATGAACCGGTCGTTGCCCAGATAAATGGCGACGTGGTTGACCGTGCGGCTCTTGATGTTGAAAAACAGCAAGTCGCCGGGCTTCAAATCCTTGCGATCAACTTTTTGCCCATGGCCGCTGGCCATTTCGCTGGAGCTGCGCGGCAAATTAACGGCTTTAACGTCGTTAAACGCATATTTCACCAAACCGCTGCAATCAAACCCTTTACTTGGGCTGCTACCGCCCCAACGATAAGGAGTACCCAACACGTTCACGGCGCGGCTCAGTACGGCACTGCTTTGCTTGTTGGCGGCTGCCAAAGAAGCAGTGGCAATTTTGCCGGGGGCCTTGCGGTGGGCTTTACTCGCTGTTGGGCGTGATACAGCCTTGGTTTTGCTGTTAGTGGCAACATAAGGCGCACTCGCAGATGACTTTGCGGTGTAGCCAGTGAAGCCGGACGGAAGATGTTGCTCACGGTTGGTGGCGTGGGCGGCCAGTGGCATTAAAAGGCAAATGGTTAGCCATGTCTTGAATAAAGGACGCATTCAGCAGGGCTCAATGGTTATTAGCGCGAAACTTTATAACAGCTTTTTTGTCCTTTCTCAGGCCGTTTGTCGACTCGACTTGAGGGTCAAAAGGGCGTAGGACGGTGACAAATTGTCACAGGAAAACGGTACAGGTCAGGTAGTACAAGGCTTTGAGCCATTTTTTGTAAGACACTTTTACCTGTTACGAGACAGTAAAAAAGTCACAAAAAAAATCAGAAATTTTTTCTATCACTGGCAATGAGGGCATTTATGAGCGGCTATCGAGACGCAACACAGCACGATACCCACAGCAAGGTGCTGGGTTATTTGCTCTGGATTTTTGGTTTTCTGGGGGCGCACCGCTTCTATTACGGCAAGCCGGTGACCGGGACGATCTGGTTTTTCACGTTTGGTTTGTTGGGGATCGGCTGGCTGATCGACTTGTTCCTGATCCCGAGCATGGACCGTGAAGCCGACCTGCGCTTTACCGCGGGGAGCACGGACTACAACGTGGCGTGGATCCTGCTGACGTTCCTGGGTGTGTTTGGCGTGCACCGCATGTACATGGGCAAGTGGATCACCGGGATCCTCTACCTGCTGACGGGCGGTTTTTTCCTGATTGGCGTGCTGTATGACTTCTGGACCTTGAACGACCAGATCTCGATTGAGAACGCTGATCGTCGCTAAGCCAACGTCAAAACCTGTAGGAGCGAGCTTGCCTCGCGATCTTTTAAACAATCAAAAGATCGCGAGACGAGCTCGCTCCTACAAAGGTCAGATGGGGCCTTAGCCCTCGTAACTGATCCGCCCATCCACCAGCGTGTAACGCACGGCGCCCGGCAGGCAGTGGCCGAGGAACGCGCAGTTGTCGCCCTTGGAATACCACTTCTCACCGGCCACGGTCGACGCTGTAGGGTCGAACAGTACGAGGTCAGCCGGTGCACCCACCGTCAAGCTGCCAGCGGGCAGGCGCAAAGCCTGTGCCGGGCCCGCGCTGAGGCGTGCGAGCAAGGTCGGTAAGTCCAGCAAACCGTCTTCTACCAACGTCATTGCCAATGGCAGCAGCAGTTCAACGCTGCTCATGCCCGGTTCAGTCGCGCCAAACGGTGCCAGTTTGGCGTCACGCTCGTGTGGCTGGTGATGGCTGGAAATCGCCTGCACCACGCCCGACTTTACCGCAGCACGCAAACCATCGCGGTCTGCGCGGGTGCGCAGCGGCGGTTGCACGTGGTACACGCTGGAGAAATCCACCAGCGCCTCATCCGTCAAAATCAGCTGATACAGCGCCACATCGGCGGTCACTTTCAAGCCGCGTGCCTGCGCCTGAGCAATCAGCGCCACACCGCGTGCGCTGGTCAGCTGGCTGAAGTGCGCACGTACGCCGCTTTGCTCAACCAGCAACAGGTCGCGGGCCAGGGCCACGGTCTCGGCGGTTTCCGGGATGCCCGGCAAACCACGGAAAGCCGCCATCGGGCCGTCATGGGCGATGCCGCCTTCTGCCAGGTCACGGTCTTGGGAATGGAAGATCACCGTCAGGTCGAACGTCGCCGCGTATTCCAGAGCCCGGCACAGGGTGCGGGTATTGGCGAAGCTGTTGAGGCCGTTGCCGAAGGCTACGCAACCGGCGTCACGCAGGGCAATCAGCTCGGCCAGTTGTTCGCCGTCGAGGCCTTTGCTCAGGGCGCCAATCGGGAACACTTTGCAGTTGCCGGCCTCACGGGCGCGGTCGAGGATCAGTTCAGCCACAGCCGAGGTGTCGAGCACCGGCTTGGTCTGTGGCGGGCAGCACAGGCTGGTCACGCCACCGGCCGCAGCGGCACGGGTTTCGCTGGCGATGGTGCCTTTGCGGCTGTAACCCGGCTCGCGCAGGGCGACGTTCAGGTCAACCAGCCCCGGTGCGGCTACCAGGCCTTTGGCGGCGAGGGTCTGGCTTGGGGTGAAGCCGGCAGGTGCGGCGCCAATGGCGACGATTTTGCCTGCTTCCAGGTGCAGGTCGGTGATTTGATCCAGCTGGCTGGCAGGATCGATGACGCGGGCGCCGAGAATGCTGAGTTTCACTGGGCCTTCTCCTGTTCGATTTGGCGCTGGGCGGTTTGCCCGCTCATGGTCATGGACAACACCGCCATGCGCACCGCGATGCCGTAAGTCACCTGGTTGAGGATCACCGAGTGCGGGCCGTCGGCCACCGCCGACTCAATCTCCACGCCACGGTTGATCGGGCCAGGGTGCATGACGATGGCGTCTGGCTTGGCGCCCGCCAGACGTGCCGTGGTCAGGCCGAACAGGCGGTAGAACTCGCCCTCGCTCGGCAGCAGGCCACCTGACATGCGCTCGCGCTGCAGGCGCAACATGATCACCACGTCGACGTCTTTCAGGCCTTCGTTCATGTCGGTGTACACCTTCACGCCGTATTGCTTGATTCCGATCGGCAACAGGGTTTTCGGCGCGATCACGCGGATGTCCTTACAGCCCAGGGTTTTCAGGGCGATCATGTTCGAACGCGCCACCCGTGAGTGCAGAATGTCGCCAACAATGGCCACCGAGAGGTTTTCAAAGCTGCCTTTGTGTCGACGAATGGTGAGCATGTCGAGCATGCCTTGGGTCGGGTGCGCGTGGCGGCCGTCACCGCCGTTGATGATCGCGACCTGCGGGCACACGTGCTCGGCAATAAAGTGCGCTGCGCCGGAGTCACCGTGGCGCACCACGAACATGTCGGCGGCCATGGCTTCCAGGTTGCGCAAGGTGTCGAGCAGGGTTTCGCCCTTGCTCGCCGACGAGGTCGACACGTTCAGCGTGATCACGTCAGCCGAGAGGCGCTGGGCGGCCATTTCGAACGTGGTACGGGTGCGGGTCGAGTTTTCAAAGAACACGTTGCACACGGTCTTGCCGCGCAGCAGCGGGACTTTTTTAACCGCTCGGGCGCCGACTTCAAGGAACGAGTCTGCGGTGTCGAGGATTTCAGTCAGCAACTCGCGGCTTAACCCGTCGAGCGACAGGAAGTGGCGCAGCTGGCCCTGATCATTGAGCTGTAGCGGGCGCTTGGCGTCTGGAGGCGTCATCGCATTGGTCTCTTAAAGGGCGGGTTCTAGAGATGAATCTTGAAGTTCGAGGGTCAGCGGCGCCGGGCCGGACAATTTCACCCGCTCGGTGGGCTTGAGTGACAAGGTCGCGCCGACCACGTTCGGGCGGATCGGCAGCTCGGCGGCGTTCAGGTCCAGCAGGCTGACCAGGGTCACGCTGGCCGGGCGGCCATAGTCGAACAGCTCGTTCAGCGCGGCGCGGATGGTGCGGCCACTCATCAGCACGTCATCGATCAGCACCAGGTGCTGGCCTTCGATTTCGAAGGGCAGGTCCGAGGGGCGCACTTGCGGGTGCAGGCCGTTCTGGCTGAAGTCGTCGCGGTAGAACGACACGTCCAGCGTGCCCAGCGGCGAGTCGCTGCCCAGCGCGCGCAGCAGCGCCTGAGCAACCCAGATACCGCCCGTGCGAATGCCGATAAAACGCGGCTCGGTGATGCCGCGACGTTCCAGATGTGTCTTGAGGTCAACGGCCATCTGGGAGATCAGTTCAGCGGGGACAGGCAATATCATGGTGGCTCCTTAACAGGCCCGCGTGGCAAAGCGTGCGGCGGCGGGCGCAAACAATGGGGCGCGTCAGTGAGGCAAACGCAGCGTCAGGCTTGAGGTGGTGCCGGGTGTTCGTCGAGCCAGCCTTGCAGCACCAGTTTGGCGGCGATGGCATCGACGGGGTTGTCGCGGTAACTGCCACGCTGGCCGCCCTGAGACCGGCGTTCGCTCTTGGCTTCGAAGGTCGTCAGGCGTTCATCGTGGGTAAACACGGGCAGATTGAAGCGGCCATTGAGGCGATTGGCAAATTTTTGCGCGCGGGCGCAGAACTCGCTCGGGGTGCCGTCCATGTTCAGCGGCATGCCGACCACCATGGCGTCGGGCTGCCACTCTTTGATCAGCTTTTCGATTTCTTCCCACTTGGGAATGCCGTTTTCGGCTTTCAGGTTGCACAACTCGCGGGCCTGGCCGGTGACCATCTGGCCCACGGCGACACCGATGGAGCGGGTGCCGTAGTCGAAACCCAGCAATAAACGAAGGCTGGCCATCAGGAATGGCCTGCTTGACTGGTTAACAAATTGAGGTTCACTCCCAGGTGTTTGGCGGCCGCGTCTAGGCGCAGTTCGCTGGAGGTTGCAAACAGAATGTCGCTTGAATACGGGCAGGTCAGCCAGGCGTTGTCGGCCAGTTCGGCCTCCAGTTGGCCGGCGTCCCACCCGGCGTAGCCCAGGCAGATCAGGCTGCGCTGCGGGCCGCGACCGTCAGCAATGCTGAACAGGATGTCGACCGAAGTGGTCAGGGCCAGCCCGTCCTGCAGCTCGACCGTGGCGTCAAAGTTCATCGTGGCGGGGTGCAAGACAAAACCGCGATCAACCATCACCGGGCCGCCACCGTAGACCGGAATGTGCTGACACAAAGGCGACGAAAGCACGTCGGGGCGCAACTGCTCAAGAATGTCCGCCAGATTCAGATCCATCGGGCGGTTGATCACCAGCCCCATGGCCCCATTGGCCGTGTGTTCGACGATATACGTCAACGTGTGGGCAAAGTTAGGGTCGGCCATATGCGGCATGGCCATCAGCAATTGGTGCTTGAGGTACGTTGGCGTGTGCTTTTTCATGGGCGTAAGTGTGGCGCTGACAAGGTGAACTGACAAGTTGGCGGATGATAAAAGCCTTTGTAGTCGCTGCCGAAGGCTGCGATGGGGCGCGCAGCGGCCCTCTGCTTTTGAATCAACAACGAAGCTCCTGCGGACCTTATCGCAGCCTGCGTCAGCGACTACAGAGTTCTGCCAAGGTTAATTACTCGACAACTGATCCCCCGGCCCGAAGCGCCAGGTACGAATGATCTCCAAACGGTCGATATCGGCCAGGTCGCCGGTAAACGGTGCAAAAGGCGCTGCCAGCCGCACGATGCGTTGCGCTGCCTGATCCAGCAGCGGTTGCCCGGAGGACTCAAGCACCAGCACCTCGTGTAACGAGCCGTCGCGGTTGATCGACACCAGCAGGCGCAACTTGCCGTAGATTTTTTCGCGGCGGGCCTGCTCGGGGTAATTGAGGTTGCCCACGCGCTCGATTTTCTTGCGCCAGTCTTCTTTGTACCAGGCGCCTTTGTCGCGCATGGTCGAGGCCGCGCTCATGCGGTAGATCTTCGGGCGCTTGGCATACAACTGCTGCTCGTTCGCCAGTTCGGCTTCGAGACTGGAAATCTCGCTGGACAGCTGCGAGCTGTCGAACGTCGGAATATTGGCCTTGGGCGCCGCCTCAGTCTTGGTTTTTTGCGGCTCGCTCGGGGCTTTTTTAGGCTTGGGCGCCACAGTGGTCACGGCGGCTTTGGGCGCGGCCTTGGGTTGCTCCGGCTTGGCGGCCGGGGGCGGGGTGACCTTTTTGACGGTGTTGTCCTGGAACGGCGCCACTTCAGTGGTCTTGGGCACGGCTTTTTTGTCCAGCGTGCCGCTGCCTTGCTGATTGTCCTGTGCCAAAAAGTCAGCTTTCTCCGGGGCTTTTTCGCTCTTGAACGTCGAGAGGGTAATTTCCAGGGTTTTGCTGATTTGCTTGGGCTCGCTGGCGCTGAAACCCACGCCCACAATCACCGCGATATGCAGCAGGGCTGCGATAAACAGGGCAAAACCCAGGCGATCAGCTGCGCGCACGCCGGTGTGGCGCAGTTCAGGGGGCAGGTCGCTGGGGAGTGTCATAAAAAACCAACATCGCGGGTTTTGCGGTTCGGCATGATACCGCAATGTTGGTTTTTAGCTGCAAGGGGCAAGCTACAAGCGGCAAGTTAAAGCCGGTCCGCTTTAAACTTGCGGCTTGTGGTTTGCAGCTGCAAGCTTGCGCTCAATCGCGTCCATCAACAGTGCGCCGATGTTGGTACCAAAGGCGTTGTCGATTTCCCGGATGCAGGTCGGGCTGGTGACGTTGATTTCGGTCAGGTGCTCACCGATAACGTCCAATCCTACAAACAACAGGCCCTTTTCACGCAGGGTTGGGCCGACTTGGGCTGCAATCCAACGGTCCTTTTCGCTCAGCGGGCGGGCTTCGCCACGGCCGCCCGCGGCCAGGTTGCCACGGGTTTCGCCCTGTGCCGGGATCCGCGCCAGGCAATAAGGTACTGGCTCGCCGTCGATCATCAGGATGCGCTTGTCGCCGTCCTTGATGCCCGGCAAATAGCCTTGCGCCATGATTTGCTGGGTGCCGTTGGCAGTCAGAGTTTCGAGGATCACCGACAGGTTGGGATCACCGACCCGGTGGCGGAAGATCGACGTGCCGCCCATGCCGTCCAGCGGCTTGAGGATCACATCGCCGTACTGGGCAGCGAATTCACGCAGCACGTCAGCGCGACGGCTGACCACGGTTGGTGGCGTGCATTGGGTGAATTGGGTGGCGAACAGTTTTTCGTTGCAGTCACGCAGGCTCTGCGGCTTGTTGACGATCAGCACACCGTCGCGCTCGGCTTGTTCGAGCAGATAGGTGGTGTACACAAATTCCATGTCGAAGGGCGGGTCCTTGCGCATCAGGATCACGTCCAGATCGCTCAGGGCAGTGTCGGCCTCGGCCTCCAGCTCAAACCACTTTTCAGGGTTGGCGAACACTTTCAGCGGCTTCATGCGCGCGCGGGCCTTGCCTTCGGTCAGGTAAAGGTCTTGCTGCTCCATATAAAACAGGGTCCAGCCGCGTGCCTGTGCGGCCAGCAGCATGGCCAGCGAGCTGTCCTTTTTATAGGAGATGTCCGCAATGGGGTCCATGACAATCCCGACTCGAACGCTCATGGCAAATTCCTCGATTAAATAGTGGGCAAAAGGCGTAGAAAAGTGGCGCCAGAGTGGCGCTGAGCAGGGGCTTGGTCAAGCGACATAGTGTCGATTGCTGGCCAAAAACCGCGTAGGAGCTGCCGAAGGCTGCGATCTTTTGATCTGCCAACATCAAAAGATCGCAGCCTTCGGCAGCTCCTACGATGTGTTTCAGCGATCAGTGAGAGGTGTGTATTGCAGGTCGCGACTGTGCTAAAAAGGCTCGCACAGTGCTTACAGCCCTTGTCCTTCAAGGATTTGCGGTTTTAGGCGACACAGTTGTAATAAAACGGTTCGCCGTGGCGATGGTAGGGCACCTATGGACACGCATTCCAGCGCCTTGAAGGTGATGGTGATCGATGACTCGAAAACCATTCGCCGGACCGCTGAAACCTTGCTGAAAAACGTGGGCTGCGAGGTCATTACGGCCATCGACGGTTTTGATGCGTTGGCCAAGATTGTTGATCATCATCCACACATTATTTTTGTCGACATCATGATGCCGCGCCTGGATGGCTATCAGACGTGCGCCCTGATCAAGAACAACCGGGCGTTCAAAATGACCCCGGTGATCATGTTGTCCTCCAAGGACGGTTTGTTTGACAAGGCCAAGGGACGCATTGTCGGCTCTGATCAATTTTTGACCAAGCCCTTCAGCAGAGATGAACTGCTGAATGCTATCAAGGCCCATGTACCGGGTTTTGATATCGTCCCGAACGTTCAATGACGCTCGGCCCCGAGGGCCGATTACCTTTTAGATGGGGAACACCATGGCTCGCATTCTGATCGTCGATGACTCGCCGACCGAAATGTTCAAACTGACCGGCATGTTGGAAAAACATGGTCATGTTGTGCTGAAGGCTGAAAACGGCGCTGATGGCGTGGCCCTGGCCCGTCAGGAAAAACCCGATGCGGTGCTGATGGACATCGTGATGCCCGGTCTTAATGGGTTTCAGGCCACGCGCCAACTGAGCAAAGACCCGGAAACCAACCATATTCCGGTCATCATGGTGACCACCAAAGACCAGGAAACCGACATGGTCTGGGCAACGCGTCAGGGCGCCAAGGCTTACATCACCAAACCGGTGGACGAACAAAAGCTGATCCTGACGCTCAAGAACGTGCTGGCTGACAGCCGCCCTCAATGACGGCCTGCCAATGCCTGACTCACTGACCGCCTTCGAACTGCTGTTTGAGATAGACCAACGCTGCCGCGCTTTGGCAGCAGGTCTGGCGCCGGTGCAGGCACAGGCCGGGAGTTGGAGCGGCATCGGTTTTCGGATGGGCGAGCATTGTTTTGTGGCGCCCATGGGCGAAATCGCCGAGATCCTCCACGAGCCACGGTTTACCTTGCTGCCTGGGGTAAAGCCGTGGGTTAAAGGGGTGGCCAACCTGCGTGGGCAATTGCTGCCGATCATTGATCTGTGCAGCTTTTTCGGGCTTGAGCCGTCGCCCCTGCGCAAGCAACGGCGGGTGATGGTGCTGGAATACAAAGACGTGTTTGTCGGCTTGCAGGTGGATGAAGTGCTGGGCATGCAGCACTTTGACCAAACTGAGCTGGACACCCAGGTGCAGGCGTTACCCAACCTGATGTTGGTGCCTTTTATCCAGGGACGCTTTGCCGGCCAGCCAGAGTGGTGGGTGTTCAGCCCGTTCGTGCTGGCCCAGGCGCCCCAGTTCTGGGCCGTCGCGGTGTGAGTGGGGCACGCGTTTTACCTTTTGCTTTACTACGGGATGCCAAGGCCTGACTGATGAGCACAGCCAATACCGCTAAACCACTGGAAGGGTCGCGCAGTCGTTCGCAGATCATCGTGCTTTTTATCGCCCTGATCGTGTTCATCATGCTGTTGTTCGCCAACTTTGCTTACCTCAACACCCAGTCCAACTACGACAAGCAATACATCAGCCACGCGGGCGAGCTGCGCGTGCTGTCCCAGCGCATCGCCAAAAACGCCACCGAAGCTGCCGCTGGCAAAGCCGCCGCGTTCAAGTTGCTGGGCGATGCGCGCAACGACTTCAGCCAGCGTTGGGAGTACCTGCAAAAAGGTGACCCCAGCACCGGACTGCCGCCTGCGCCGGTAGCGGTACACAAAGAAATGCAGTCGGTTCAGCGCGACTGGGAACAGTTGCTGGACAGCACCAACGCGATTCTGGCCAGCGAGCAAACCGTGCTGTCGCTGCACCAAGTGGCGGCCACCTTGGCCGAGACCGTGCCGCAGCTCCAGGTTGAGTACGAAAAAGTTGTCGAAATTTTGCTGCAGCGCGGCGCCCCGGCCAGCCAGGTGGCATTGGCCCAGCGCCAGTCGTTGCTGGCCGAGCGCATATTAGGCGCGGTCAACACGGTGCTGGCGGGCGATGAAACGGCGGCGCAGGCGGCCGATGCGTTTGGCCGTGATGCCAACCGTTTCGGCCAAGTGCTTAATGCCATGCTCGAAGGCAATGACGGGCTGCGCATTCCTAAAGTCGAAGACAAGGACGCCCGCGCACGCCTGCTGGAGATTTCCGAACTGTTCCAGTTTGTCTCGGGCTCGGTGGATGAAATCCTCGAAACCTCGCCCCAGCTGTTCCACGTGCGTGAAGCCGCCAACACCATTTTCAGCCTGTCGCAGACCCTGCTCGATGAAGCCTCAACCCTGGCCAACGGTTTTGAAAACTTGGCCAACGGTCGCTCGCTGGACATCATCGGTGGCTACGTTCTGGGCCTGCTGGCGCTGGCGTCGATCATCCTGATCGGGCTGGTGATGGTGCGCGAGACCAATCGCCAACTGCGTGAAACCGCTGAAAAGAACGAGCGCAATCAGAACGCGATCATGCGGCTGCTCGACGAAATCGAAGACCTGGCCGACGGCGACCTGACCGTGACCGCCTCGGTTACAGAAGACTTCACCGGGGCCATTGCCGACTCCATCAACTATTCCATCGACCAACTGCGCGAACTGGTGGCCACCATCAACCTGACGGCAGGCCAGGTGGCGGCCGCTGTGCAGGAAACCCAGGCATCGGCCATGCAACTGGCGGAGTCTTCGGAGCATCAGGCGCAGCAGATCGCCGAGGCGTCCGGGTCGGTGCAACATATGGCGCAGTCGATTGATCAGGTATCGGCCAACGCCTCTGAGTCTTCGGCGGTGGCCGAGCGTTCGGTGGCGATTGCCAACAAAGGCAACGAAGTAGTGCACAACACCATTCGCGGCATGGACAACATTCGCGACCAGATCCAGGACACGGCCAAGCGCATCAAACGGTTGGGCGAGTCTTCGCAGGAAATCGGCGACATTGTCAGCCTGATTGATGACATTGCCGACCAGACCAACATTCTGGCGTTGAACGCCGCTATTCAGGCGTCCATGGCCGGTGATGCCGGGCGCGGGTTTGCCGTGGTGGCGGACGAAGTGCAGCGTCTGGCTGAGCGCTCGTCGGCGGCAACCCGGCAAATCGAGACGCTGGTGCGGGCCATTCAGGCCGACACCAATGAAGCGGTGATTTCCATGGAGCAAACCACCACCGAAGTGGTGCGCGGTGCGCGCTTGGCCCACGACGCCGGGGTAGCGCTGGAAGAGATCGAAGGGGTGTCGCAAAACCTCGCTGACCTCATTCAGCGCATCTCCAACGCCGCGCAAGAGCAAACCAGCTCGGCTGCGCAGATCTCCCTGACCATGAACGTGATTCAGCAAATCACCCATCAAACTTCATCCGGCTCGAGCGCCACCGCTGACAGCATTGGCAACCTGGCCAAGATGGCCAGCCAACTGCGCCGCTCGGTGTCCGGTTTCACCTTGCCCGCCTCGCCAAAACCCCGAGAGCCGCAGTAGTGCGACATTCAGACTGGAGTTGTTATGGTTGACCGGCGCGACTACGTAGCCCTCGAATGGGTTAAAGACGAGATTGCCGACACCTTGAAACAGGCGCGCACGGCGCTGGAGGACTATGTCTTGCAGCCTGCTGCCGAGGCGCTGGAGCAGTGCCTTGCGTGTATTCATCAAGTGCACGGCAGCCTGCTGATGGTGGAGTTTTATGGCGCCGCCCTGCTGGCCGAAGAAACCGAACACTTAGTGATCGCCCTGCAGAAAGGCCGGGTCAGCCAGAGCGAAGAAGCCCTGCGCCTGTTGATGCAAGCCTTCAACCAGTTGCCGCTGTACCTGGACCGCGTTCACACGGCCCGGCGTGACTGGCCGCTGGTGGTGCTGCCGTTAATCAACGATTTACGCACCGCCCGTGGCGAAAGCCTGCTGTCAGAAACCAGCCTGTTCAGCCCCGATTTACAGACATTGCCGACACTGGACCAAGCCGCCCTCGCGCACTTGATCCCCGCCGAATGGCCGCGCCAGATCATGACCCTGCGCCACGCCCTGCAAGCCGCGTTGAACGGTTTGCAGGGTGAGGAAGACGTGCGCGGCAATCTGGAGCGCCTGGCCAACGTTTTCAGCCAACTTGAAAGCCTGTGCCAGGGCGCGCCCATCAATGCGTTGTGGAAAGTCGCCTCGGCCTTGCTGGACGGCATGTTGCGCGGCCGCGTGGCCAATAGCCCGGCGTTGCGCAGCTTGCTCAATGAGTCCGACAAAGAACTCAATCGCTTGCTGGCGCAAGGTATTGAGGGCGTCAACCAGCCAGCGCCGGATGAACTGCTCACAAGCTTGCTGTTTTACATCGCCAAGGCCGAACAGCCGACCACCAAGATGCTTGCGCTGAAAAACCGTTACGAGCTGGATGAAGCCATGCCCGACGCGGCCATGGTCGACGAAGAGCGGGCGCGGCTGGCGGGGCCTGACCGTGACGCCATGCGCTCGGTGGTGTCGGCGTTGTGCGAAGAGCTGGTGCGGGTCAAGGAACGCCTCGATCTGTTTGTGCGCAGTGACCGTTTGCACGTCTCCGAGTTGAGCAGCCTGATGGCGCCGTTGCGCCAGATCGCCGACACCTTGGCGGTGCTCGGTTTTGGCCAGCCGCGAAAAGTCATCATCGACCAATTGGCGGTGGTTCAGGGCATCGCCCAAGGGCAGCGCGAACCGACAGACGCGGTGTTGATGGATGTGGCCGCCGCCTTGCTGTACGTCGAAGCCACGCTGGCCGGGATGGTCGGCAATGTCGAGCCGTCTTCGCGAGAAGAAAGCCGCCTGCCCACCACGGACCTGATTCAGATTCACCAACTGGTGATCAAAGAGGCGCGCATTGGCCTTGAAGAGGTCAAAGACCTGATCACTGATTTTCTGGCTGACGGCCACGACCGCCAGCACCTGCAACCGTTGCTGGGCTTGCTGACGCAGATCCGTGGCGCGCTGGCGATGATCCCGCTGCGCCGGGTTGCTGGCTTGCTCAACAGCTGCCACGACTTTGTCGAAGAGCATTTGTTGGCGGGCCCGCTGCCCGCCGACGCGCAGCTTGATCAACTGGCGGATGCGTTGATCAGCATCGAGTACTACCTGGAACGTTTGGCGCTGGACCCCGGCGCCGCGAGCGAGAAGGTGCTGGAGCGCGCAGAAAAGAGCCTGACAGCGCTGGGGTACGCGCCCGCCAAGCGCAATGTGCTGGTGCTCGATGAGTCGCTGAGTTGGCCTGCCGCCAAGGCCAAGCCTGTGGTGCAGACCCCGCAAGACCCGCAGGTGATACAAAACCTGGCGCAGGTATTGGCCGGTCCGCTGCCGTTGAATCCCCCCGCGCAGCACATCCCGAAGAGCTTGTTGCCGCCGCCGGTAGACGAAGAACCGGTGGACGAAGAACTGCTGGAAGTCTTTCTGGAAGAGACTGACGAAGTCTTGATTGCCCTGCACGACGCCTTGCCGCAATGGGTCGCCAACCCGGCAGACAGCGCTGCGCTGGCCGAACTGCGGCGTGCCTTCCATACGCTCAAAGGCAGCGGGCGCATGGTGCGTGCGCTGGTGCTGGCGGAACTGGCCTGGGCGGTTGAGAACTTGCTCAACCGGGTGATCGAACGCAAAGTCGCGCCGTCCCCTGCGATTGATCAATTGCTGGAAGAGGCACTGGTGCTCCTGCCGCAATTGATCCAGGAATTTGCCGACCACAGCCAGCGTCAGCATCACGATGTCGATCAACTCGCGGCCCGTGCCCACAGCCTGTCCAAGGGGCGCCCGCAGCCGCTCCAGATCGAGCAGCAGAGCGCCAGTTTTGATCCGCAATTGCTGGATATCTTCCGCCAGGAAGCGCAAACCCACCTCAACAGCCTCAACCACTTTCTGGACCTGGCCAGCGAGCACGTACCGCTGTACGCCACTGACGATTTGCAGTTGGCCATGCACACCCTCAAAGGCAGCGCGCACATGGCGGGCGTGCTGAGAATGGCCGAGCTGGCGGCGCCGCTGGATTACCTGGTGCGTGAGTACAAGGCCCATCACCTTGAGCTGGACGTCGAAGAAATCGACTTGCTGCTTGAGGCCGACAGCCTGCTGCATCGCGGCCTCAAGCAACTGGACCTCGACCCGCTGGCCGAGATCCGAGGCGCCCGGGCCTTGATCGAACGCACCGGGCAATGGGTCAGCAAACGCCTGGACATGGCCCTGAATGCGCCTTCGGGCACGTTGACGGCCCCGCGGGACCCGCAGCGTATCAGCGAGTTTTTGGGCCAGAGCATGGACATTCTGTTCGAGGCCGAAACCCTGTTGCGCCACTGGCGGCAACACCCCCATGAGCGCGACGGCCTCCAGCGTCTGCTGGACCAACTGACCGACTTGGGCGAGTCGGCCTTTTTGCTCGACCTGCAACCCGTCGATGCGCTGTGCGAAGCCTTGCTCGACCTGTATGGCGCGGTAGAAGAAAGCAGCCTGGTGGTCAGCGAGCGGTTCTTTCAGGAGGCCGACGAGGCCCAGGAAGCGCTGATCAACATGCTCGACCAATTGGCCGCCGGGCAAGAGATCACCCCACAACCGCAACGCATCGACGCGCTACAGGCGCTGCTGCATGAAGGCTTGGCGCCGGACGCCACCGGCTTGATCCGCCGTGAAGGCAACCAGACCCTGGACATCACAGAACTGGGCGCCGCCACGGCGAAGCTGGATGCCGAGCAGGACGACGCGCAGGACGATGAAATCGTCGCCATCTTTATCGAAGAGGCGGTGGATATCCTCGACAGCACCAGCCATGCGTTGCGGCGCTGGATCAATGAGCCCGACAATCTGGCGCCGTTGTCCTCGCTGCAACGCGACTTGCACACGCTCAAGGGCGGCGCGCGCATGGCCGGTATCGTGCCAATTGGCGATCTGGCCCACGAGCTGGAGCACTTATACGAAGGGCTGCTGGACCGCCGCTTGAGCGAGAGCCCGACGCTGGCGCGTCTGCTGGAACTCTGCCATGCGCAACTGCTGGTGATGCTCGAACAACTGCGTCACCACACGCCTCTGGACGAACCCACTGAACTGATCGAGGCCATTCGTACCCTTCGGCACAGCAGCGCAGCCTCAGCTGAGCCGAGTAACGCCACGCCAGCGGCAACGCCTGCCGGGACACAAAACGGCATAGACCCGGAGCTGCTGGATATCTTTCTGGAAGAGGCGTTTGACCTGCTGGAAAGCTCCGGTGCGGCCTTGGTGCGTTGGCAGGCCGAGCCGCAAAACACCGTTGAAGACGAAAACCTGCTGCGCGACCTGCACACCCTCAAAGGCGGGGCGCGGATGGTCGAAATCAGCGCCATCGGGGATTTTGCCCACGAGTTGGAAACCCTGGTTGAAGACATTTCGTTGGGTTTTCTGTCGCCCAGCGCTGAATTGTTTACTTTGCTACAACGCAGCCACGACCAGTTGGCGCAAATGCTCGATGCCCTGCGCAGCGGCCAGCCGGTGCCGTCGCCGCAGGTGTTGATCGAGCATATCCAGCGGGTTGAGCGCAGCGTCCGGCAAGCCGTGCAGAGCCCGGCGGTGAACAAGCCTGACCCCGCCGCCGGGTTGCTTCCCGAAGCCGAGCGCACGGGGCTGGACATGCTCAAGGTCCCGGCCGAACTGCTCGAAGACCTGGTCAACCTGGCGGGCGAAACTTCAATGATTCGCGGGCGTCTGGAGCAGCAGGTCAATGACGGCAAAATCGCCCTCAACGAGATGCAGACCACCCTTGAGCGCATGCACGACCAGTTGCGTCGGCTCGACACCGAGACCCAAAGCCGCATTCACAGCCGTCAGCACGCCGAAGTCGATGGCCTGGCTTACGACGAATTTGACCCGCTGGAAATGGACCGCCATTCCCAGCTGCAACAGCTGTCGCGGGCGCTGTTTGAGTCGGCCTCGGACTTGCTCGACCTCAAGGCCACCCTGGCGGCGCGCAATCAGGACGCCTACAGCCTGTTGCAGAAACAGGGGCGGGTGAACACCCAATTGCAGGAAGGCCTGATGGGCACCCGCATGGTGCCGTTCGAACGGGTGTTGCCGCGCCTCAAACGCGTGGTGCGCCAAGTGGCCTCTGAATTGGGCAAGCAGGTCGAGTTCAGCGTGATCAACGCCGAAGCCGAAATCGACCGCAATGTACTGGAGCGCATGGTCGCGCCGCTTGAACACATGCTGCGCAATGCCGTGGACCACGGGCTTGAGCCTACCGACGTCCGCGAGGCCAGCGGCAAACCAGCGCAGGGGCTGATTACCCTGGAGCTGTCCAACGAAGGCGGCGACGTGGTGTTCGACATTCGCGATGATGGCGCCGGGGTGCCGCTCGAAGCGGTGCGGCGTAAGGCCATCCTGCGCGGTTTGTTGGACCCGCAAATGATGCTCAGCGACCGTGACGTGTTGCAGTTCATCTTGCAGCCGGGCTTCTCTACCGCTGAAAAAATCACCCAGATTTCCGGGCGCGGCGTCGGCATGGACGTGGTTCACGAAGAAGTGCGCCAACTGGGCGGCAACATGACCATCGACTCGGTGCCGGGCCAAGGGGTGCACTTTCAGATCCGCCTGCCGTTCAGCGTGTCACTCAACCGTGCCTTGATGGTGCAGTGCAGCGACGAGCAATACGCCATCGCGCTCAACACTGTTGAGGGCCTGGTGCGTGTGATGCCCAACGAGCTTGAAGACTATTACCAACTCGACCCGCCCATGTACCACTATGCGGGCCAGGATTACGACCTGCGTTACCTGGGCGAACTGCTGCAAACCGTGGGCAAGCCCCAACTGATCGGGCAAAACCATTCGCTGCCGGTGTTGCTGGTGCATTGCAATGACCAGCGGGTGGCCTTGCACGTGGATGCGCTGGCGGGCTCGCGTGAAATCGTGGTCAAAAGCCTTGGGCCGCAATTTACCGGGGTGCAAGGTGTGTCAGGGGCGACCATTTTGGGCGATGGCCGCGTGGTGCTGATCCTTGACCTGTTGGCCTACCTGCGTGCGCATCAGGCGCGTCAGCCCTTGCAGCAGGCGATCAATGAAGCCAACGGCGTGCTGGAGTTCACCCCGGCGGTGCGCCCGCCGCTGGTTTTGGTGGTCGACGACTCAGTGACCGTACGCAAGGTGACTAGCCGTTTGCTCGAGCGCAACGGCATGAACGTGATTACCGCCAAAGACGGCGTCGACGCCATGAGCGTGCTCGAAGACCACATCCCGGACCTGATGCTGCTGGACATCGAAATGCCGCGCATGGACGGTTTTGAAGTGGCCACCCACGTGCGCAACAGCCCGCGTCTCAAAGACCTGCCGATCATCATGATCACCTCGCGGACCGGGCAAAAGCACCAGAACCGCGCGATGGCGATTGGCGTCAACGACTACCTTGGCAAGCCGTATCAAGAGTCGGTGTTGCTGGAGCGCATTGCCTACTGGAGCAACTTCCATGCTTGATCACCGCGTCGGCAGCCTGACCTGCCTACTCTTGCCGTTGGCCGACCGCTACCTGCTCCTGCCCAACGTGGCGATTGCCGAACTGATTGACTGGCAGCGTGGCGAGCCGAGCATCGACTCACCGTCCTGGCACGTCCGGCAAATTAACTGGCGCGACCGCGAACTGCCCTTGATCAGCTTCGAAGCGGCCTGCGGCGGCCCCTTGGTCATCGGCGAGCGCGCGCGCATCGTCATCCTCAACACCCTGAGCGGCGACCCGCGCCTCAAATTCATCGGCCTGGTGGTGCAAGGCATCCCGCGCTCCTACCGGCTCGACAGCCAACTGAGCTTCGTCGACGTGCCCCTCAGCCCGTTCGAACGGGCGGCGGTGCAAGTGGGCGAGAGCGTGGCAAAAATCCCGGATTTACTGGGGTTGGAGAGGCTGGTGCTGTCGGGTAGTGAGCCAGAAACACCGGACCCTCTGTAGGAGCGAGCTTGCCTCGCGATCTTTTGATCGTTGAAAAGCTCGCGAGACAAGCTCGCTCCTACAGAGGGCTGTGCAGTCTTTAAACCATAAGTGGCGACTTGATAAGTCCCAAAAAGGGACCTATCGTTCCCTTTTTGGGACTTATTGTGGGTTGTAACCATGTTGTCTCTAAGCGATGCGCTGTTTACTAATACGCAACAGAAAGTATTGGGCTTGCTGTTTGGCAAGCCTGACCAGAGTTTTTATGTGAATGAAATAGCGCGTTGGGCGCAGGTAGGAAAAGGCAGCTTGATGCGTGAACTAACACGTCTTGAGCAGTCAGGAATCCTCACGCTCACCCGACGAGGAAACCAGGCTCACTATCAGGCAAATGCCTTGTGCCCCATCTTCAATGAGTTGCTAAGCATTCTGCGCAAGACTGCCGGGCTCTCTGATCCGCTGCGTGCAGCCCTTGAGCCCTTTTTCGAGCGACTGCAATGGGCGTTTGTGTATGGCTCGATTGCCAAGGACCAGGCCCATGCGGCCAGCGATATTGACCTCATGCTCATTGGTGAAGACCTGCACTACAGTGACGTTATGGAGTGCCTGATGCCGCTTGAAGGAGCGCTCGGTCGCACCATCAATCCTACGCTTTACAGCGCGCAAGACTGGGCCGCCAAAATGGCTGCGGGGAACAGTTTTGTACAGCGGGTAGGGCAGCAGGAAAAAATCACGCTGATAGGTCGAGATCCACTGGAGCCCAAGGATGGAGAAAAATGACAGTCTGGAAAATCTCGTACGCAGTGGAGGGCTGAAAGCTGAACCACCCGACGGCAAAGAGTGCGAAGGGCTGATGCGTTCTGCAATTGATCGCCTGAAAGATGCAAGCAATGCACAACTGTCGTTTTCCAGCCGCTTTGACCTTGCGTACAACGCAGCCCATGGCATTGCGCTCACCGCTTTGCGCCTCTGTGGCTATCGGTCAGACCGACGTTATTTAGTCTTTCAAAGCCTCATTCACACCGCAGGCACAGACAAAGTGCAGGTCCGGCTTTTTGCCTTGTGCCATGAAAGGCGCAATCTCGCTGAATACGAAGGCTACATGGATGAAGATGAGGCATTGCTGCAAGGTTTGATCAGCAGCACCCAACACCTGCTTGAACGGGTCAAGGGGTTAAAGAGTCAGACTTTTGGTAGTTAGACTTACTGACGGTGATCGTTTAATCGCTCAAAAGCCTGGCCTGCGGGCCAGTTAAGTGGCGCCCGTTCAGGTGTGGCGCCTGAGGATCACCCCTTGCCCTTTAAGGTCACGACGTTGACCCTTATGTTGTAACAAGTGGCACAGTCGCACTATCGGCTATTGAGGATGTTGCACATGTATCACGGGGAAAAGCTCAACGCCTGGACCCATTTGGTGGGGGCTGTGGCGGCTGCGGCAGGCAGTATCTGGTTGTTGGTGGTGGCGTGTCTGGACGGGAGTCCGCAAAAAATTGTCAGCGCGGCCATTTATGGCGTGACGCTGGTGCTGCTGTACAGCGTGTCGACGGTTTACCACAGCGTGCGTGGGCGTTCGAAGGTGATCATGCAGAAGTTTGATCACCTGTCGATTTACTTGTTGATTGCCGGCAGTTACACGCCGTTTTGCCTGGTGACGCTGCACGGGCCGTGGGGCTGGTCGCTGTTCGGGATTGTCTGGGGCATGGCGGTGATCGGCATGCTGCAAGAGATCAAGCCGCGTTCTGAAGCGCGCATTTTGTCGATCGTGATTTACGCGGTGATGGGCTGGATTGTGCTGGTGGCGGTCAAGCCTTTGCTGGCTGCGCTAGGGACCGCGGGTTTTATCTGGCTGGCCACGGGCGGGGTGATGTACACCGTGGGGATTATCTTTTTTGCCCTCGATCACCGCCTGCGGCATGCCCACGGCATTTGGCACCTGTTTGTCATCTGCGGCAGCCTGCTGCACTTTGTGGCCATCGCGCATTACGTGATCTAGACGGCTGTAGGCGCTCGCTTGTCTTGCGAACTTTTAAAAAGATCAAAAGATCGCGAGACAAGCTCGCTCCTACAGATTTGCGTTGCTGCGATCGGGCGCGCAGCGGCCGTATACCCGCTCAATAGCCAAGTTCAAAAGGCCGTATTACGCTTTTTTCAGCGGCTTTTTGGTGTCGCTGCGGATTTGCGCGTGGCTGATCAGGGCGAAGATAAAACTGCCGCCGATGATGTTGCCGGCCAGTGTCGGGCCGGCAAAGATCAGCCAGAAGTCTTTCCACGGCAACTCGCCCGCAAAGACCAGATAGGACACCTCAGCGGTGCCGACCACGATGTGGGTAAAGTCACCGAGCGCCATCAGGTAGGTGATGAGGATGATGATCCACATCTTGGCGCTCTCCATGGACGGGATCATCCAGACCATGGTTGCAATCATCCAGCCCGAGACAATGCCTTTGGCGAACATTTGGCTGACGTCGTTTTCCATGACCTTGCGCCCGATTTCCAGAAAGGCCTCGTCGGTCGGGGTATCGAAAATCGGCAAATGCAGCATCACGTAGGCCACCAGAAAAGTACCCATCAGGTTGCCGATCAGCACCACGGACCAGAGCCGGAACAACCGCCCGAAGTTATTCAGAGTGGGTTTGCTCATGATCGGCAATACCGCCGTCAGGGTGTTTTCAGTGAACAATTGTTGGCGAGCGAGAATGACCGCCAAAAAACCCGCGCAGTAACCAAAGCTGGCGATGACCTTGAACCCTTCGGCGTCGGGCAGTCGAGAGTTGAGCAAGCCCATGGCCATCAACGACAAGCCCATGGTCAGGCCCGCCGCCAGGGCTGACCAGAACAGGGCGGCAATGCTGCGCTCCAGCTCCTGATCACCTTGCAGGCGAATGATTTCGTGCAGGACAGCGGCACGCGGGGGCTGGTTTTTGCTGATGTCGTGTTTTTCATCAGCCGACAGATTGGGCGTTTTACCGCTGTTTTCAGTGTTCATGAGCGCATGACCGGTGGCGTGTATAAGCGTACGACACGCGCCATCGGTAGCTGTTCACTGAAAACCTGTAATCGCTGCCGCAGCCCGCGGCAGCGGGGACAAGGTCAAAGGTAATCAGGCCTGATTTTCATCCTGGAACTGGTCTTTGACGTACTTGATCTCGGTGCGGCCGTGCGGTGCTGGCAGGCCGTCTTCACCGAGGTTGACGAAGACCATTTTGTCGACCGTCAGGATGCTTTTGCGGGTGATCTTGTTGCGCACTTCACAGGTCAGGGTGATCGAGGTGCGACCAAACTCGGTGGCGGTGATGCCCAGCTCGATGATGTCGCCCTGGCGCGAGGCGCTGACAAAGTTGATTTCGGAGATGTACTTGGTCACGACGCGCTGGTTGCCCAACTGAACAATGGCGTAGATCGCCGCTTCTTCGTCGATCCAGCGCAGCAGGCTGCCACCGAACAGGGTGCCGTTGGGATTGAGGTCTTCGGGTTTAACCCATTTGCGGGTGTGAAAATTCATGTTCGCTCCTGACCGTCTTGCCTTAGATACCGGCCATGATGTCAGACCTCGGCGCTCAGCTCTATTAACCTTGGACTATGGTCTCGATTAAGCAAATAAAAAAGCCTTGGATAAACCCTTGGGAACCCAGGCGCGGATGGCTATAATCTCCCTCGCTTCAAAAACGGTCATGTTCACCCGGTACCGTTTTCCCGCCACCTGTCCGAGGGGCGCTGCAGCAGGTTTAACCTGTCAGGCTCGGATGGGGCGTTGTTTGTTCAGGGTTCCCTGGGCAAGCACTAAACGCACAACGGCGCCCATTCGCGATTAAACGAATGGAGGCTCTTAATGAGCGCTGTAAACACGCCTGCAGGTTTTACCGACTATAAAGTCGCTGATATGTCCCTCGCCCAATGGGGCCGTCGCGAAACCTTCATCGCTGAATCCGAAATGCCGGCCCTGATGGGTCTGCGTCGTCGGTATGCCGCAGAACAACCGCTCAAGGGCGCGAAGATTCTGGGCTGCATCCACATGACCATCCAGACTGCCGTGCTGATCGAAACCCTGGTTGCCCTGGGTGCCGAAGTGCGTTGGTCGTCGTGCAACATCTTCTCGACTCAAGACCAGGCCGCTGCCGCTATCGCTGCTGCCGGTATCCCGGTATTTGCCTGGAAAGGCGAGACCGAAGAAGAGTACGAGTGGTGCCTGGAGCAAACCATCTTGAAGGATGGCCAGCCTTGGGACGCCAACATGATCCTCGACGACGGCGGCGACCTGACCGAGCTGCTGCACAAGAAATACCCGGCCATGCTGAAAAAGATCCACGGCGTGACTGAAGAAACCACCACCGGCGTACACCGTCTGCTGGACATGCTGGCCAAAGGCGAGCTGATGATCCCGGCGATCAACGTGAACGACTCGGTGACCAAAAGCAAAAACGACAACAAGTACGGCTGCCGTCACAGCCTGAACGATGCGATCAAGCGTGGTACTGACCACCTGCTGTCCGGCAAGCAAGCGCTGGTGATCGGCTACGGTGACGTGGGCAAGGGCTCGGCCCAGTCCCTGCGTCAGGAAGGCATGATCGTTAAAGTTTCCGAAGTTGACCCGATCTGCGCCATGCAAGCGTGCATGGACGGCTTTGAAGTGGTTTCGCCGTTCATCAACGGCCAGAACGATGGCACAGAAGCGAGCATCGACAAGGCCCTGCTGGGCAAGATCGACCTGATCGTGACCACCACCGGTAACGTCAACGTGTGCGACAAGAACATGCTGGCTGCACTGAAAAAACGCGCTGTGGTGTGCAACATCGGCCACTTCGACAACGAAATCGACACCGCTTTCATGCGCAAAAACTGGGCATGGGAAGAAGTGAAGCCACAAGTGCACAAGGTACACCGCACTGGCGCTGGCGAGTTCGACCCACAGAACGACGACTACCTGATCCTGCTGGCCGAAGGCCGTCTGGTAAACCTGGGCAACGCCACAGGTCACCCAAGCCGCATCATGGACGGTTCGTTTGCCAACCAGGTTCTGGCGCAGATCTTCCTGTTCGCCCAAAAATACGCTGACCTGCCTGCTGAACTGCAAGCTGAGCGTCTGACCGTAGAAGTACTGCCGAAGAAACTGGACGAAGAAGTGGCCCTGGAAATGGTTCGCGGCTTCGGTGGCGTGGTCACTCAACTGACCCAGCAACAAGCCGACTACATCGGCGTGACGGTTGAAGGTCCGTTCAAACCTGAAGCGTACCGTTACTGATTGGATCGCCAAGCCCGCCCCCTAATGGGGGCGGGCTTGCATTCGGCTTTTGTATTGCCAAGGATTTGACCATGTCCCAAGACCGTCGTTACAGCTTCGAGTTCTTCCCGACCAAGACCGATGCTGGACATGAAAAACTGATGAACACGGCTCGCCAACTGGCGACCTACAACCCGGATTTTTTCTCCTGCACCTACGGTGCCGGTGGCTCGACCCGTGACCGCACGATCAACACCGTGCTGCAACTGGAGAGCGAAGCCAAGGTCCCTGCGGCCCCGCACTTGTCGTGTGTCGGTGACAGCAAGGACGACTTGCGTGGCCTGCTGACCCAGTACAAGGGTGCAGGTATCAAGCGTATTGTCGCGCTGCGTGGCGACCTGCCTTCGGGTATGGGGATGGCCAGCGGTGAGTTGCGCTATGCCAATGACCTGGTGAGCTTCATTCGTGAAGAAACCGGCGACCACTTCCATATTGAAGTGGCGGCATACCCTGAGATGCACCCTCAGGCACGCAATTTCGAAGACGATATCAGCAACTTCGTGCGCAAGGCCAACGCTGGCGCCGACAGTGCGATCACCCAGTACTTCTTTAACGCCGACAGCTACTTCCGCTTTGTTGAGCGCGTACGTGCGGCCGGCGTCATGATCCCGATCGTGCCGGGCATCATGCCGATCACCAACTACAGCAAGTTGGCGCGTTTTTCGGACGCTTGTGGTGCAGAAATCCCACGTTGGATTCGCAAGCAACTGGAAGCCTACGGCGATGATGCGAACAGCATCCAGGCATTTGGCGAGCAAGTGATTAGCGAAATGTGCGAACGTCTGCTCGATGGCGGCGCACCAGGCCTGCACTTCTACACCTTGAACCAGTCTGAGCCGAGCCTGGCGATCTGGAACAACCTGAAGCTGCCACGCTGATCCACACGGCATCGCCCTTGTGGGAGCGGGCTTGCTCGCGATGGGCGTCACCCGGTTTGCTGATAAACCGTGGTGCTACCATCGCGAGCAAGCCCGCTCCCACGGGTTATGTGGCTTGTGCCCCTACAAAACCGTTGAGCAGCATGAAATCGGCGCGCCGTGATTGCTCTGTTATACTCCGGGTTTTCCGCCAGGCTTACGCCCGGCCGCTCGTCCTTGTACCCGGCATTCAACCCCGTGACTGCGCAGCTTCCAGCCCGCGCGAGCGATGTGAATGAGCCTCAGGACTGGAGCAGGACCGGACGGGATTGCGTCACCTTAAACGCCATTCACGCCAGGCAAGACTATCCCTTTGGGCCAAGCCCTAACTAGAACAGGATTACTCATGTCCTTTGCTTCCCTCGGTCTCTCCGAGGCTTTAGTCCGCGCCATTGAAGATGCGGGCTATACCGAGCCTACTCCGGTGCAACAGCGGGCCATTCCCGCCGTGTTGCAAGGTCGCGATTTGATGGTTGCGGCCCAGACAGGTACTGGTAAAACCGGCGGCTTCGCTCTTCCGATTCTGGAAAAGCTGTTTCCCAATGGCCACCCGGACAAATCCCAGCGTCACGGCCCACGCCAACCCCGCGTGCTGGTCCTGACCCCGACTCGCGAACTCGCAGCCCAAGTGCACGAGAGCTTCAAGCTCTATGCCCGCGACCTGAAGTTCGTCAGTGCCTGCATCTTCGGCGGCGTCGGCATGAACCCGCAGGTTCAAGCCATGTCCCGCGGTGTTGACGTGCTGGTGGCGTGCCCGGGTCGTTTGCTCGACCTGTGCGGCCAGGGCAGCGTTGACCTCTCTCACGTAGAAATTCTGGTGCTCGATGAAGCCGACCGGATGCTCGACATGGGCTTTGTCCATGACGTGAAAAAAGTCCTCGCGCGTTTGCCTGCCAAGCGTCAGAACCTGCTGTTCTCGGCGACGTTCTCCAAGGACATCACCGACCTGGCCGGCAAGCTGCTGCGCAACCCTGAGCGCATTGAAGTGACGCCGCCCAACACCACGGTTGAGCGCATCGAGCAGCGTGTTTTCCGCCTGCCTGCGACCCACAAGCGTGCCTTGCTGGCCCACTTGATCACCGCAGGTGCCTGGGAACAGGTGCTGGTGTTCACGCGTACCAAGCACGGTGCCAACCGTTTGGCTGAATACCTGGACAAACACGGCCTGAGCGCTGTGGCCATCCACGGTAACAAGAGCCAAAACGCGCGTACCAAAGCCCTGGCCGACTTTAAAGCCGGTTCTGTGCGCATTCTGGTTGCCACCGACATTGCAGCGCGTGGCCTGGACATCGACCAGTTGCCGCACGTGGTCAACTTTGAACTGCCGAACGTAGATGAAGACTACGTTCACCGTATCGGCCGTACGGGCCGTGCCGGTCGTTCGGGCGAAGCGATTTCCCTGGTCGCACCCGACGAAGAAAAACTGCTCAAAAGCATTGAGCGCATGACCAAACAGAAGATCGCTGATGGCGACCTGATGGGTTTTGACGCCAGTGCCGTAGAAGCTGAAAAGCCTGAAGTGCGCGAGCGTCCGGATGTGCGTAACCCGCGCAACCCGCCACGTGGCCCACGCGGCGACGGTCCGGGTAATCCGGGCGGTGGCGGCGGTCGTAAAGACAAAGGCAAAGACAAGGGCAAAGAAAAACCTGCAGCGGCACGCGGCGAGCGTCCAGCCCGTGAGCAAAAGCCACGCAGCGCCCAGCCTGTCCGTGAGCAGCGTCAGCCAACCCCTCGTGCCGACGCCAACCGTGCGCCGGACGAGTTCCGTGATGACGATGTGGATAACATTGGTAACCGCGCTGATTACGTCAGCCCGTACCAAAACAAAAACAACCAGGGCCGCGACCGTCGTCCGGGCGCTCCGGCGCAAGGCGCTGGCACTCCGGCCCGTTCGGGTGGCCGTCAAAAC
>NZ_WIWK01000066.1:0-33856 GCF_009600165.1 Pseudomonas sp. FSL R10-0399 | reverse complement strand
CGTCGGGCGGGCGGTACGGGTTTGCCCAGTCGACGTTTCAGGTGGGCGGCAACGCAGGCTCGGCGTTCGGGCCGTTGCTGGCCGCCGCCATCATCATCCCCTATGGTCAGGGCAACGTGGCCTGGTTCGGGTTGTTTGCGCTGTTTGCGGTAGGCCTGCTGTATGTGATCAGCCGCTGGTACCGCACGCACTTGAGCCTGTTCAAGCTCAAGGCCGGGCAGAAGGCGACACATGGTTTGTCCAAACGGCGTGTGCTGAGCGCGCTGGTGGTGTTGGGGCTGCTGGTGTTCTCCAAGTATTTTTATATGGCCAGCCTCACCAGCTATTACACCTTCTTCCTGATTCAGAAATTCGACGTCTCCATCGCCAACTCGCAGATGTACCTGTTTTTGTTCCTTGGGGCGGTAGCAGCGGGGACGTTCTTTGGCGGTCCGATTGGCGACCGCATCGGGCGTAAGGCGGTGATCTGGTTCTCGATTCTGGGTGTCGCGCCGTTCACGTTGCTGCTGCCGTATGCCGATCTGTTCTGGACCAGCGTTCTCAGCGTGGTGATCGGTTTTATTCTGGCGTCGGCGTTCTCGGCGATTGTGGTGTATGCCCAGGAATTGGTGCCGGGCAACGTGGGCATGATTGCCGGTATCTTCTTTGGCTTGATGTTCGGCTTTGGCGGGATTGGTGCGGCGTTGCTGGGGCATCTGGCCGACATTCACGGCATCGAATACGTCTATAAGCTGTGCTCGTACCTGCCACTGTTTGGCGTGCTGGCAATCTTTTTGCCACGCACCAAAAAGGTCTGATTGCTGTACTCGCTGTACTCGCTGTCGAGGTACGAAGGCTGCGATGCGGGCCGAAGGACCGCCATTCAGGGGCGCTGCGCACCCCATCGCAGCCTCATCCTTCGGCAGCGACTACGTGTTTTGCGCGCTGGCACTAAAACTCTGCAACGCGCTTTCGACGGTGCTCAAATGCTGCAGGCAGATTTGCCACGGTGCTGACACGGCTTCGACCTGTTGGTCGTCATAGGCGGCCAACACCGGCTGCTGCGTATCGCCGGCAATCGCTGCACAGCCTGAGGCGACGCTGGCCAGCCGTTCGTGCAGCGCGGCGGGTGGCGAGCCCTGTTCTTTGCGCATGGCGTCCGCAAAGGCCTCAGAGAACAGCAGGGCGCTGGCGTACAAGCGCACGGCATGTCGCTCGTAACGGCTGGCTATGTCTTTGACTTCCCGCGAGGCAAACCGGCCGCGCAATGTCCAGCGTGCGGTATTGCGTGCGCTGGCAATGCCGTTCTCAAGGGTGATGAGGCTGTCGTGAGCACCCGAGAAAATAAACACCGCGTGCTGCGCGCTTTTAGCGTCGTTCTTTTCAAGGGCTGTCAGGCTTTGGCCGAAGCCTTTGGCGAGTTTTTCCAGCAAGTCCTTGGCCGAGTCATCAATAATCCCTATGGGGTTGGGCGTCAGCAAGATCTGGCTGAACATCAGGCCGACCCCGGCGCCCACCACCACATCGAGCATGCGCACAACACCTGCGCTCTCCGGGCCGACCGCCAACATCAAAACGGCTGACACGCCCGCCTGAATCGGTACGACGGCGCCCAAGCCGTACAGTGCGGCGATGGCAATGGCCGAGAACGTGGCGAAACCGATGCGCAGCAACGGGTAGCCGTCCGGTAACCACAGCGCGGCTTCCCCGATGATAATCCCGGTGGCCACGCCGACCATTAAACCGACCGCTTGCTTGCCATGGCTGGGCAGGCCGGGCGCCAGGCAAACAATCGCGCTGATGGCGGCAAACACCGGGTGCTCGTGGCCGAATAAGTGCTTGGCGAGGATCCACGCCAGTGCAGCGGCGATGGCTGAAGCCAGGGCATCGCGCCAGGCCGTGGTCCAGCGAAACTGGATTCGCTCAATAAGAGGAGTGGTGAAACGGTTGAAGAACACCTTGGACAGCATTGCGACTCCCTACACAGTCAGCCTTTAGGTCTTGGGACTAACCATAGACTGTTTGCTTGTCACGGTGTTTGTCGGGGTAAAATCCGGGCCCAAAAAAACCGCGCCTGGGCGCGGTTTTTTAGACGTGTGTTGGTTTACACGTTGAAGCGGAAGTGCAGGACGTCGCCGTCTTTAACGATGTAGTCCTTGCCTTCCAGACGCCATTTACCGGCTTCTTTTGCACCTGCTTCACCCTTGTACTGGATGAAGTCTTCGTAGGCGACCACTTCGGCGCGGATAAAGCCTTTTTCGAAGTCGGTGTGGATCACGCCAGCCGCTTGTGGAGCGGTAGCGCCTACTTTGACGGTCCAGGCGCGTACTTCTTGAACGCCGGCGGTGAAGTAGGTTTGCAGGTTGAGCATTTCGTAACCGGCACGGATCACACGGTTCAGGCCTGGCTCTTCAAGGCCCAGGGCCTCAAGGAACATGTCCTTTTCTTCGCCGTCTTCAAGCTCGGCAATTTCAGCTTCGATTTTGTTGCACACCGGAACAACGGTCGCGCCTTCTTCTTCGGCAATGGCTTTCACCACGTCGAGCAGCGGGTTGTTTTCAAAACCGTCTTCGGCCACGTTGGCGATGTACATCACCGGCTTGGTGGTCAGCAGGTGGAAGCCCTTGATGATTTGTTTCTCATCGGCGTCCATGTTCTTGATCAGGCTGCGTGCTGGCTTGCCCAGGGTGAAGTGGGCAATCAGTTGTTCCAGCAGGGCTTTTTGGGCAACCGCTTCTTTGTCGCCGCCTTTGGCGTTACGTGCGACTTTTTGCAGTTGCTTTTCGCAGCTGTCGAGGTCGGCGAAGATCAGCTCAAGGTCGATGATCTCGATGTCACGCTTAGGGTCGACGGTGTTGGAAACGTGGATCACGTTTTCGTCTTCAAAGCAGCGCACCACGTGAGCGATCGCGTCAGTCTCGCGGATGTTGGCCAGGAACTTGTTGCCCAGGCCTTCACCTTTGGATGCACCGGCTACCAGGCCCGCGATGTCAACGAACTCCATGGTGGTCGGCAGGATGCGATTCGGTTTAACGATCTCGGCCAGTGCTGCCAGACGCGGGTCGGGCATCGGCACGATGCCGGTGTTCGGCTCGATCGTGCAGAAGGGGAAGTTCTCCGCTGCAATGCCGGATTTGGTCAGGGCGTTGAACAGGGTGGACTTGCCGACGTTAGGCAGGCCGACGATGCCGCAGTTGAATCCCATGGTGTTTCCCCTCGGAAAAAGAGTCAGGCCTTCTGGCTGTGCAGGTTTTTCATCGCGCGGTTCCATTCACCGGCGAGGATATCCGGCAGCACGCCGAGGGCAAAATCGATGCTGGCGTCCAGTTTTTCCTGCTCGGCGCGTGGCGCACGACCCAGAACAAAGTTGGACACCATGCTCGCGACGCCTGGGTGGCCAATGCCGAGCCGCAGACGGTAGAAATTATTGTTGTTTCCCAGTTGCGCAATGATGTCACGCAAGCCGTTATGACCTCCATGGCCGCCGCCCAGCTTGAGCTTGGCAACACCCGGTGGGAGATCGAGTTCGTCGTGGGCCACCAATATGGCTTCTGGCGCAATGCGGTAGAAGCCGGCAATTGCCGCAACGGCCTGGCCGCTTCGGTTCATATAGGTGGTGGGAATCAACAGACGAACATCCTGACCCTGATGGCTGAAACGTCCGGTCAGGCCAAAATATTTACGATCGGCAGCGAGATTGACCCCGTTTGCCGCCGCGAGGCGCTCAACAAAAAGGGCCCCTGCGTTATGCCGGGTCTGTTCGTATTCGGTGCCTGGATTTCCCAGGCCAACGATCAGTTTTATGGCGGTCACGACAAGGGCCCTTCTATAGAGTTATGGATCACATCGCCGCTAACGGTAGCGGCGAAAACAGACAAGAAAACGGGTTTACCTGAGTAAACTTCGCGATCTTGTCCGCTTTACTCGCTGCGTGTTAGCTCGCGATGTTTCTCAAAACTCCAACGACAGAGTAATGAATTACTCAGCGTCTGCTTCTGGTGCAACACGTGGAGCGTGAACGTTGGCTACTGCCAGGTCGTTACCGTGTGCCAGAGCTACGAACTCAACGCCTTTAGGAGCGGTGATGTCCGACAGGTGAATGATCGAGCCGATTTCGGCGTTAGCCAGATCAACTTCGATGAATTCAGGCAGGTCTTTTGGCAGGCAGGAAACTTCGATTTCCGCGATAACGTGCGAGATCTCGCCGCCTTTCTTAACCGGAGCAGCTTCACCAACAAAGTGAACTGGAACGATTGCAGTCAGCTTTTGACCAGCAACAACGCGTACGAAGTCAGCGTGCATCACGTGGCCTTTAGCCGGGTGACGTTGCAGAGCTTTGATGATCACGTTTTGCTTAACGCCGCCAACGGTCAGTTCGATAACGTGGCTGTAAGCAGCTTCGTTTTCGAGCAGTTTGGCAACTTCTTTAGCCAGCATGCTGATGGATTCAGGGGCTTTGTCGCCACCGTAAACTACAGCTGGAACCAGGCTTGCGAGACGACGCAGGCGGCGGCTCGCACCTTTCCCCAGGTCGGAACGCACTTCAGCATTCAGAGTAAAATCGTTCATGTTGTATCTCCAAAATATCCACACCCGCCCTAGCGTTTGCGACCAGCGCTATGGACGGTATGGGCAAAAAAGCCCCGCCCCAACAGGCTGTTGGGGCGGGGCGCTTTTCGTCAACGGATGTCAGAGCAGGGCAGGGCCCTTATCTGAACATCGCGCTGATCGATTCTTCGTTGCTGATGCGGCGAACCGCTTCAGCCACAACCGGTGCGATATCCAGTTGACGGATACGCGAACAGGCTTGTGCGGCGGCGGACAGCGGGATGGTGTTAGTCACCACCAGCTCATCCAGCACAGAGTTCTCGATATTCTCGATTGCCCGACCCGACAGCACAGGGTGTGTGCAGTAGGCGAACACTTTGGCAGCGCCATGCTCTTTCAAGGCTTTAGCCGCGTGGCACAGAGTGCCGGCGGTATCGACCATGTCGTCAACCAAAATACAGGTACGCCCTTCGACATCACCAATGATATGCATCACTTCGGAGTGATTGGCTTTCTCACGGCGTTTGTCGATGATCCCCAGATCCACGCCCAAGGATTTGGCAACAGCACGTGCACGCACGACGCCGCCGATATCCGGGGACACAATCATGAGGTTCTCAAAGCGCTGATCTTCGATGTCATCCACCAATACTGGGGAGCCGTAGATGTTATCTACAGGAATATCGAAGAAACCCTGAATTTGGTCAGCATGCAAATCAACCGTGAGAACACGGTCGATGCCGACTACGGTAAGCATGTCAGCAACAACTTTTGCGCTGATAGCCACACGTGCGGAACGCGGACGGCGATCCTGACGGGCATAACCAAAGTAAGGAATAACAGCAGTAATACGAGTTGCTGAGGAACGGCGGAAGGCATCAGCCATCACGACGAGTTCCATCAGGTTATCGTTGGTCGGAGCACAAGTCGGCTGAATAATGAAAACGTCTTTACCGCGAACATTTTCATTGATCTCAGCGGTAATCTCGCCGTCGGAAAACTTGCCGACAGAAATGTCACCGAGAGGGATATGCAGCTGACGTACGACACGCCGAGCCAGATCGGGGTTAGCGTTCCCCGTAAAGACCATCATCTTGGACACGCGCAGTACCTGAAGGCTGAGGGTAACCTGGATGAGTATAAGAAATGGCAGGGGCGGCTGGATTCGAACCAACGCATGGCAGGATCAAAACCTGCTGCCTTACCGCTTGGCGACGCCCCTGTATCTGTTGCTACGAGTACCGTGTACCCGTTTCCGTTTACAGATCTTGTAGCGTTCGATGCAACATCGAAACGTTGCTTCCTTTTGCTACAAACCCTGTAAGGGTCTCTGTAAGAAGGTGCAGCACTTTATCAGCACTTGCTTCGTTTGGGAAGGCCCCAAATATACAACTTCCAGTTCCAGTTAATTTTGCTTCGGTATATTTACCTAACAAATTCAAAGCGTTACGTACTTCTGGATAACGCTCCTTCACCACTGCTTCGCAGTCGTTTCGGCTGTTTCCCTTGGGAACGGGGCGCACTTTAATGGGCAAAGAGTCACGTGTCAACAAAGGATCTGAAAATATTTCTGCTGTGCTGACAGAGACTTGCGGCACAAGTACGACGTACCAGGGCTCTTCCGGGTCTACAGGGGTAAGAATTTCGCCTACGCCTTCTGCGAAAGCGGCGTGCCCACGGACGAAAACCGGAACATCGGCTCCCAGGCTCAGGCCCAGTGCTGCCAACTGGTCTTCAGTCCAGTTCAATTGCCAGAGATGGTTGAGGCCCAGCAAGGTGGTGGCCGCATTTGAACTGCCGCCGCCAATGCCGCCGCCCATGGGCAATATCTTTTTGATCCAGATATCGATGCCCAGCGGGCTGTTGGACTGTTGTTGCAGTTTTTTCGCCGCTTTGACGATCAGGTTGTCGTCGTGCGCCACACCGGCAAACTCGGTGTGCAGGAAAATAACCCCGTCGTCGCGTACGGCGAAGGTCATTTCATCGCCGTAATCGAGGAATTGAAACAGGGTTTGCAGTTCGTGGTAGCCGTCTGCGCGACGACCCAAAATGTGCAGCATCAAATTCAGTTTTGCCGGGGAGGGCAAAACCAGTGCCTCTTTTTGCATCTTATTGTCCCAACTGACGCGGTTGCCAATCTTTCACGACCAGCGTGACGTCCAGATCCGTGCCGTGCAGTTTGACCCGCTCCGGCAACCAAAAACCATTTTGTTCGATGTAGCTCAGGTATTCGATCTGCCAGCCATCCTGTTCCAGGCTGGCAAGGCGGCTGTCGGCGTTCAGGGTCACGCGGCTTTTGCTGTCGGGCGCGGGCAGCCCGCGAACCCACCAGACCAAATGCGACACCGGCAAGCTCCAGCCCAACTGCTCGCCGAGCAATTGTTCCGGGGTGGTGGCTTCATAGCGGCCCTGGTTGGCGACCTCAAGGCTGACATTGCCCGGGCGGCCGGTCAGGCGGGCAGCGCCTCGGCCCAGCGGGCCCGACAGGCGAATGTCGTAGTAGTCCTGGCGTTGCAGCCAAAACAGTGTCGCGCTGCCCGAATCTTTAGGGGCACGAATGCCGACCTTGCCGTTGATTTGCCAGCCATCGAGTGCGCTCAGCTGCTGTTTATGCTGCGACCACAGGGCAGGGCTGCCGTGACCTTCGACCGATTCACGAGCGCCGAAGCCCGCGCAACCGGCGAGCAGGGCGATCAGGCCAAAGGCAATGAGATGGCGTACATGACGAAAAAACATGATTTAAGGAGTCTCGGATCCGGTCAGGCGCAAGACGGTTTTGCGCAGAATAGGGCTGTCTGGGTTGTCCTTGAGGAACTGCCCCCAGAGTTTTTTGGCTTCACGCTGCTGGCCACTCACCCACAACACTTCACCTAAATGCGCGGCCACTTCTTGATCGGGGAAGCGCTCCAGCGCCTGGCGCAGCAAACGTTCTGCTTCAGGCAAATTACCCAGGCGGAAGTTCACCCATCCCAGGCTGTCGAGCACGGCCGGGTCTTCCGGGTTCAAATCGTAAGCTTGCTGGATGTATGTTTTGGCTTCGGCGTAGCGGGTGGTGCGGTCCGCAAGGGTGTAACCCAGCGCGTTCAAGGCCATGGCGTTGTCAGGTTCACGCTGGATAATGGCGCGCAAATCGGCCTCCATTTGCGGGAGGTCGTTACGTTTTTCGGCCAGCATGGCGCGTGAGTACAGCAGGTTCAGGTCGTCGGGGTATTGCTTGACGGCTTGTTGCAAAACGGCCCAGGCGCGATCGGTCTGATTGTTCGCCGACAGGGTTTCGGCTTCGATCAGGTACAGCTGAATCGCGTAGTCCGGCTGGGCGTCACGGGCAGCCGCCAGTTTTTGCGAAGCTTCGGCGCCGCGGCCGTGATTGATCAAAATGTCTGCCTGGCGCAATTGTGCAGGCAAATAATCATTACCTGGCTCTACCAACGCGTATTGAATCAGCGCGCCTTGCGGGTCATTACGTTCTTCCGCAATACGGCCCAGGTTCAAGTGTGCCGAGTCGACATGACTGTCGCGGTCGATCAGTTCTTGCAGATAGCCTTCGGCTTCGTCCCAGGACTTAAGCTCAAGGCACACCAGCGCCAGGGAGAAACGCAGTTCGTCGTCTTCCGGGTACTGCTGAACCAGGCTGGCGAATTGCACTTTTGCCTGATCGATGCGGTTTTGCTCGACCAGCGTACGTGCATAAGTCAGGCCCAACCGTTTGTCGTCCGGGTTGTCGCGCATGGTTTTTTGCAGCAGCGGCAAGGCTTCATCGCCACGGTTAAGGCTTTGCAGCAGGCGGGCGCGCAGCAGAATCGGGGCGATTTCACCGTCTTGCGGCGGATGCTGCTCCAGCAGTTTCAAGGCGCCGGCCGCGTCATCGTCCTGTTGCATCAGCAAGGCTTTGCCGAAGATCAGTTGATCGTTGTCCGGGTGCCTGACCAGCAGCCGATCAAAGTTTTTTTGCAGCCCGGCACGAGTCTCGGGGTCTGTTTCGAGGGCCGACAAGGCTAAAAAGTCGAAGTGCGTGTCGCCTTTGGCCTGCAGGACTTTTTCCATGTAGGCCATGGAATCGTCGTAGCGACCGCTGCGTGCCAGTTGAATGGCCGCAGCGCGTTGCGCATCCAGATCATCCGGTGCGTTTCTGGCCCAGATCAGCACCGTGTCGAGGGCTGCCTGATCGGCGCCCAGGTATTCGGCGATGCGAAACGCACGCTCGGCGACGCCCGGATCCTGGGTGTTGATCGCCTGCGTCACGTAGTTATCGAGGGCGATATCCAGGCGATTGCGTTGGCCGGCCAACTCCGCGCTCAGCAGGCTGTACAGCGTGTCTTCGCTGAACGAGCCATAAACCGTGGGTTTTTCCGGGACGGTGGTAACGTCTTCTGCCGCGGACGAAGCATCCGGGGACGTGGGGGCCAGAGACTGGCAGCCACTGAGAACGACGAGAGCAAGGAGCAACGCGGAGGATCTATTCATATAAGAGAAAGGCGACTTACCTGCGGTCTGGGCATCATGACACATGCGATGGTGCAAACCATAACAGGTGCGACTATCGATAGAAGCGATATAAGGCTCTGATGATGCGAGGGAAGATGAGTTCAACAGACGTTAACTATAGAGACAATAGTCAGCAATGGTTGTTCTGAATCAGACGAAGTAGGACAATTGTCGGCTTCTCGTCACCATCAGCGATATTGAATGGCCTTCCTCGCACTCGGTATTAACCACAAGACTGCTTCAGTAGACGTCCGCGAGCGCGTGGCATTTACTCCAGAGCAGTTGGTTGAAGCCTTGCAGCAACTCTGCCGCCTCACCGACAGTCGCGAAGCTGCGATCCTCTCGACCTGCAATCGCAGTGAGCTTTATCTCGAACAAGACCAGCTCGGTGCCGAAGCCGTGCTGAAATGGCTGGCCGAATATCACGATTTGAACTACGAAGAGCTGCGGGCGTGTGCCTACATCCATGAAGATGATGCGGCCGTTCGTCACATGATGCGTGTGGCTTCGGGGCTCGATTCGCTGGTGTTGGGTGAGCCGCAAATTCTCGGCCAGATGAAATCTGCCTACGCCGTGGCGCGTGAGGCGGGTACTGTCGGGCCGCTATTGGGGCGTCTGTTCCAGGCCACGTTCAACTCGGCCAAGCAAGTGCGCACCGACACGGCGATTGGTGAAAACCCGGTGTCGGTGGCTTTTGCTGCGGTGAGCCTGGCCAAGCAGATTTTCAGCGACTTGCAGCGCAGTCAGGCACTGCTGATCGGGGCGGGCGAGACCATCACCCTGGTCGCCCGGCACCTGCATGATCTGGGGGTTAAACGCATCGTGGTGGCTAACCGTACCTTAGAGCGGGCCAGTACCCTGGCCGAGCAGTTCGGCGCTCATGCCGTGTTGTTGTCAGACATTCCACAAGAGCTGGTGCACAGCGACATCGTGATCAGCTCGACTGCCAGCCAATTGCCGATTCTGGGCAAGGGCGCTGTCGAAAGTGCCTTGAAGCTGCGCAAGCACAAGCCTATTTTCATGGTCGACATTGCCGTGCCACGGGATATCGAGCCAGAAGTCGGCGAGTTGGACGACGTTTACCTCTACACCGTCGACGACTTGCACGAAGTGGTCGCAGAAAACCTCAAGAGCCGTCAGGGCGCGGCCCAGGCCGCTGAAGAACTGGTGAGCATCGGCGCCGAAGATTTCATGGTGCGTTTGCGTGAGCTGGCGGCGGTTGATGTGCTTAAAGCCTATCGTCAGCAAGGCGAGCGCCTGCGCGATGAAGAATTGCAAAAAGCCCTGCGGATGATGGCCAATGGCAGCAATCCGCAAGACGTGTTGGTGCAACTGGCGCGTGGTTTAACCAATAAACTGCTTCACGCCCCCAGCGTGCAGCTTAAAAAGCTTTCCGCCGAAGGCCGCCTCGATGCGCTGGCCATGGCCCAAGAACTTTTTGCCCTCGGTGAGGGCTCATCGGATAGCTCTGCGGATAAAAAACTGTAATGAAAGCGTCACTGCTTAATAAGCTGGACATCCTCCGGGATCGATTTGAAGAATTGACCGCCTTGCTTGGCGATGGCGAGGTCATTTCTGATCAAACCAAGTTCCGCGCCTACTCCAAGGAGTACGCGGAGGTTGAGCCCATTGTTGCCGCCTACGTTCAGTGGCTCAAGGTGCAGGACGACCTCGAAGGTGCCCAGGCGCTTCTCAAGGACAACGACCCTGACATGCGCGAAATGGCGGTTGAAGAAGTCCGCGAAGCCAAAGAACAGCTCATCGGGCTGGAAAAAGACCTGCAACGCATGCTCTTGCCCAAAGACCCGAACGACGGGCGCAACGTTTTCCTCGAAATTCGAGCGGGCACCGGCGGTGATGAAGCGGCCATTTTTGCTGGCGACCTGTTTCGCATGTACTCGCGCTACGCCGAGCGTCGTGGCTGGCGGGTCGAGATTTTGTCGGAAAGCATCGGCGAACATGGCGGCTATAAAGAAGTCATCGCCCGGGTCGAAGGCGACAATGTGTACGGCAAGCTAAAGTTCGAGTCCGGCGCCCACCGCGTACAGCGCGTTCCGGCCACCGAATCCCAGGGCCGTATCCACACGTCGGCCTGTACCGTTGCCGTTTTGCCTGAGCCTGACGAGCAAGAAGCGATCGAGATCAACCCGGCCGACTTGCGTGTCGACACCTACCGTTCCTCGGGGGCGGGTGGTCAGCACGTTAACAAAACCGACTCGGCCATTCGTATCACGCACTTGCCGACCGGCATTGTGGTCGAGTGTCAGGAAGAGCGTTCCCAGCATAAAAACCGGGCACGGGCGATGTCCTGGCTTTCAGCTAAATTGAATGACCAGCAAACCAGCGCCGCGGCCAACGCGATCGCCAGCGAGCGTAAATTGCTGGTGGGCTCGGGCGACCGTTCCGAGCGCATTCGCACCTACAACTTCGCTCAAGGCCGTGTGACAGACCATCGCGTCAACTTGACCTTGTATTCACTGGATGAAGTATTGGCCGGCGGTGTTGATGCCGTTATTGAGCCGTTGTTAGCGGAATATCAGGCTGACCAACTGACAGCCCTGGGTGAATAAATGACCATTATTGCCAGTTTGTTACGTGCCGCTGAATTGCCCGACTCGCCCACCGCCCGTCTTGATGCGGAGCTGTTGCTGGCGGCCGCGCTGGGCAAACCGCGCAGTTACCTGCACACGTGGCCAGAAAAAATCGTCAGCAGCGAAGCCGCGTCGACCTTTTCAGACTTCTTGCAGCGCCGTCGCCAAGGTGAACCGGTGGCCTATATTTTGGGCCAGCAAGGGTTTTGGAAGCTCGACCTGGAAGTCGCGCCGCACACCTTGATCCCGCGCCCGGACACCGAGCTGCTGGTTGAAACGGCATTGGCGTTGCTGCCCCAGACCCCGGCCAAGGTGCTGGACCTGGGCACCGGCAGCGGGGCGATTGCCCTCGCGCTGGCCAGTGAGCGTGGCGCCTGGCAGGTGACCGCGGTCGACCGCGTGCCTGAAGCCGTGGCGCTGGCCGAACGCAACCGCCAGCGTTTGCAACTGGCCAACGTCAGCGTACTGCACAGCCACTGGTTCAGCGCTCTGGCCGATCAACGCTTTGACCTGATCATCAGCAACCCGCCCTACATCGCCGCAGGTGACTCGCACCTGGCCGAAGGTGACGTGCGCTTCGAGCCTGAAAGTGCGCTGGTGGCCGGTGTTGACGGTCTGGATGACATTCGTCACATCATTGCCCAAGCCCCGCTGCATCTAAATGCCGGTGGCTGGTTGATGCTTGAGCACGGCTACGACCAGGCGGCTGCGGTTCGTGAGCTGCTGCAAGGCGCGGGCTTTGAACAGGTAGAAAGCCGCAAAGACCTGGGTACCCACGAACGCATTACCCTGGGCCGCCTGCCGTGCTGACCGATGAGGAGCTGTTGCGCTATAGCCGACAGATCCTGTTGCAACAGGTCGACATCGACGGCCAGCTCAAGCTGAAAAACAGCCGTGCGCTGATTGTCGGTCTGGGCGGGCTGGGTTCGCCGGTGGCGCTGTACTTGGCGGCAGCGGGGGTGGGTGAGTTGCACGTGGCTGACTTCGACAGCGTCGACGTGACCAACCTGCAACGCCAGATCATCCACGACAGCGCCAATGTCGGCGGAAGCAAGGTCGACTCGGCCATGCGCCGTCTTCGTCTGCTGAACCCGCACATCAAACTGGTTGCCCATCGCTCGGCGCTGGATGCCGATTCGCTGGCCGAGGCCGTGTCCGCGGTAGACGTGGTGCTCGATTGCTGTGACAACTTTGGCACCCGCGAGGCCGTCAACCGCGCCTGTGTCGCGGCGCGCAAGCCACTGGTTAGCGGTGCGGCGATTCGCCTTGAGGGGCAATTATCGGTTTTTGACCCGCGCCAGCCCGCGAGCCCGTGTTACCACTGTTTATATGGGCACGGCAGCGACGAAGAGCTGACCTGCAGCGAAGCCGGCGTCATCGGTCCACTGGTGGGGCTGGTCGGCAGCCTGCAAGCGCTGGAGGCACTCAAGCTGCTGGCCGGTTTTGGCGAGCCACTGGTGGGGCGCCTGTTATTGATTGACGCCGTGACCACGCGCTTTCGCGAGTTGCGGGTCAAGCGCGATCCGGCCTGTAGCGTGTGCGGGGCTGGCCATGAGTGAAGCGCCGATTGGTGTGTTCGATTCCGGCGTCGGCGGTTTGTCGGTGTTGCGTGAGATCAACCAATTGTTGCCCAACGAATCGCTGCTCTATGTCGGCGACTGCGGGCATATTCCCTACGGCGAAAAAAGCCCCGAGTTCATTCGTGAGCGCTGCGCAATCATGGCTGAGTTCTTTCAGCGCGAAGGGGCCAAAGCTCTGGTGCTGGCGTGCAACACAGCGACCGTGGCGGCCGTGGCGGATTTGCGTCAGCGCTACCCCGACTGGCCCATGGTCGGCATGGAGCCTGCGGTAAAACCCGCTGCGGCAGCGACCCGCAGTGGCGTGGTCGGCGTGCTCGCCACCACCGGCACCTTGCAGAGTGCCAAGTTCGCCGCCTTGCTCGACCGCTTCGCCAGCACCGTAAAGGTCATCACCCAGCCGTGCCCCGGCCTGGTGGAATTGATCGAAACCGGCGATCTGAGCAGCGAGGCCTTGCGCACGATGCTGCGCGGCTATGTCGAGCCGCTGCTGGCCGCCGGCTGCGACACCATTATTCTGGGCTGCACGCATTACCCCTTCCTCAAGCCTTTGCTCAGCCAAATGCTCCCACCGTCGATCGTCTTGATCGACACCGGCGCCGCCGTGGCCCGCCAACTGCAACGCTTATTGGACGAGCGCGGCCTGTTGGCGAGCGGTCCTGCGCGGGAAACACAGCTATGGACCAGCGCGTCCCCCGAATCTCTAAGAAATATCCTTCATGTGTTGTGGAATAAATCTGGTCTTGTGCGAAGCTTCGATCTGTAAGAAAACATGAAGAGCATTTGAGTCGTTGAACTTTCTCAGGGGCTGGAGATTCATACTCATCGGTTTGATGAGGTACATAAAAATTAAGATCGGCATACGAAAATAGGATTTTCATATGAAACGTTTGATTGGCTTGGTGGCGCTGGCAACGGCCGCTCTGGGGTATAGCTATACGGCACAAGCGGCCGGCATTGAATTCGGTGTGGGGCACACCAGTGAGTCAACGATGACCTATCGTCTGGGCTTGAATTCAAATTGGGACAAAAGCTGGCTGCAAAGTGACGTCGGTCGTTTGACCGGTTACTGGAGCGGCGCTTACACCTACTGGGAAGGCGACAAGTCTTCGGCGAACAACAGCCTGTCGTTCTCGCCTGTCTTTGTGTACGAATTTGCGGGTGAAACGGTCAAGCCTTACCTGGAAGCCGGTATCGGCGTGGCGGTGTTTGGCCACACCGAGGTCGAGCGCAACAAATTGGGCACGGCGTTCCAGTTTGAAGACCGCCTGGGCTTTGGCCTGCGCTTTGCCGGTGGGCATGAAGTCGGCATTCGCGCGACTCACTACTCCAATGCCGGGTTATCCAGCACCAACGACGGCGTAGAAAGCTACTCGCTGCACTACACCCTCCCGCTGTAACCACCCCTGTAGGAGCGAGCTCGCCTCGCGATCTTTTGATCTTAAAAAGACGCTCGCTCCTACACGTACGCCGTCGAAATCCCCTGGCGTTCATTCAGGCATTCAACGTCGCCCATCTCGAAGTCTCGACAAATCAGCGGGCGCTGTTCGTAGATCGTGCACATCATGGTGTTGCGATCCAGCGCAGCACACCAGCCATCATCGAGCCTGAGCATCACCTCACCGCCCCAGTCATCGGTGTCGATAAAACGCTCGGGCACACCGGTGTCGGTGATCAGCATCACTTCCAGTTGGCAGCAACAGGCTGCGCACGTTGAACAGGTAACGGCGGGTTCGGTAATGTCGTTCAGGGGGATGTTGGTCATAGGCGCGCAGTGTAAGGCACAGCTGCGCTCAGGTGTGAACCCGCTGACCAGTCACCCGCACAATCACTGGCTTAGAGCGAGGTCTCGCCCTGGTTGCGTGACAGGCGCTTGGCCAGTGCAACCTGCACGCGTTTTGGCAGGGTGGCCAGCAGGTTGAGCAGTTTTAGCAAGCGGGTCGGGAACACGACCTCCCGTGGCCGTTTTTGCAACTGCTGGCAGATGTACGCAGCGGCTTTAGAGGCAGGCCAGCGGCCCTGTATCGACAGCTCAGGGTTTTCTGCCCGCGACGTATCGACAAAGCCTGGGCTGACCAAGGTCACATCAATGCCTTCGTCGGCCAGATCAACCCGCAGTGATTCGAGCAAGTAATGCAGCCCCGACTTTGCCGCACCAAAAGCTTGTGCCCGGCGCTGCGGCGAGGCCGTGACCGCACTGACTACGCCCACCAGATGCGGTGAGCGTCCGGCGCGCAGCAAGGGCAGCGCGCTTTCAATGCAATAACTGCTGGCCAGCAAGTTGGTGCACACCGAGCGCTCGATCACCCGCGCATCAAATTGGCTGACATCGACATATTCACAGGTCCCGGCGCTCAGGATGACCGTGTCCAGGGCGCCCCAGCTTTGCGCGATGGTCATGCCGATTTCACGCACTTGCAGATGGTCGGTCAGGTCGCCGGGCACCAGCAACACCTGGCCGGGGAAGCGTTCAGACAACGCCACCAGCGGGCCCAGGGTACGGGCGGTCAAGGCAAGGTGAGCGCCGCGTTGCAGCAGCTCTTTTGCCATGTGCGCGCCAATACCGCTGCTTGCGCCGGTTAACCAGATGCGACGACCTTCAATCATGTTCCACCTCGAGAAGTTGTCGTGAAGGCAGGCTTTTGAAGGCGCTGAGGGCGCGTTCTCGGCTTTTCTTCAGATCGACAATGGGCGCAGGGTAATTGGCTACACCAAACAGGCCGCCAGCAGACGCCGGGTTGTGCACTTCTTTTTTATTCAGTGCAGCGAGCTCGGGCAACCAGTGCTTGATGAATTGCCCTTCAGAATCGAAGCGCTCGGACTGGCTTAACGGGTTGAAAATTCTGAAATACGGAACGGAGTCTGTACCGGTTGACGCGCTCCACTGCCAGCCGCCGTTGTTGGCCGCGAGGTCGCCATCAATCAAATGACGCATGAAAAAACGCTCGCCTTCGCGCCAGTCGATCAACAGGTTTTTGGTCAGGAACATCGCCACCACCATGCGCAGGCGGTTGTGCATCCAGCCGGTGGCCAGCAGTTGGCGGATCGCCGCGTCGACAATCGGCACGCCGGTACGGCCTTCTTGCCAGGCGGCCAGTTCGTCCGGGGCGTTACGCCAAGGCAAATATTCGGTTTCTGGTTTGAAGGCGCGGTGCCGTGAGACACGCGGGAAGCCCACCAGCACATGTTTGTAGAACTCGCGCCAGAGCAGTTCGTTAACCCAGGTGAAGACGCCAGGGCTGCCGCTTTCGAACTCACCGTTGTTGCTGCCCAGCGCCGCATGCAAGCACTGGCGAGGCGAAAGAACGCCTGCGGCCAAATAAGTGGACAGCTGGCTGGTGCCCGGCTTGGCGGGTAAATCGCGCTCGTCCTGGTAATAGTGAATTTGTTCACTGGTAAAGCGCGCCAAACGCTCATGGGCTTCATCTTCACCGGCGGGCCAGAGATCACGCAGAGCCTGGGGCGGTGTTTCAAAGCCGGAGATGGCCTGCGGCACGCTATCGCGTTTGATCAGCAGGGCCGCTTGCGCTTTGGGCGCCGCGACGGTTTTCGGCAGGGCCATGTGCAGGCGGTTGTAGCAGAGCCGACGGAACTGGGTGAACACCTTAAAATACGAGCCGGACTGCGTCAGTAGGCTGCCGGGCGCAAACAGTAGCTGGTCCAGATAGCTGTGAAAGCCGATGCCTTGGGCCTTAAGTGCGTCGGCAACAGCCTGGTCGCGACGGGTTTCGTGGATGCCGTATTCCTCGTTGACGTGCACGTCATCAATGCCCAATTGCTGGCACAACTCAAGCAGCACGGCGGGGGCCTGATCCCAGGTGTCGGCGGTGCGGATAAGCAGCGGGATGTTCAACCGTTGCAGGCTGTCGCTCAAGGTGCGCAGGTTGCGCAGCCAGAAATCGACTTTGCAGGGAGCATCGTCGTGCGCCAGCCATTGCTCAGGGCTGATCAGGTACACGGCCACGGTCGGGCCGCGCTCGGCACTGGCGCTCAGGGCGGTGTTGTCATGTTGGCGCAAATCGCTGCGTAACCACAAAAGTTGCATGTCTGTTCCTTGAAAACACTAAAAGAGGCGAAGTTGGCTCAGGCGTTGATGGGCTTCGATGGGGTCCTTTGCCAAAGACAAACCCGCGCTTTCAGCGCTGGATACCGCTAATTCGTCGTTGTGGATGGACACCGAGGGCCCGGCAATCAACACCGGGCAAGTGATCGCACTTAACAGTTTTGGCAGGTGTTGCAGGTTCAACGGTTTGCTCGAATACAGCACCACCGCGCGGGCGTTGAGCCGCTCGACCGCCACCGCCAGCTCACTGCCGGGTATCTGGGCGTCAAACACTTCAACCGGGCAATGGCTGCTGCTGACCATCAGGGCGGTAAGCCATAGATGGGGCTCGAATGGCCTGTCTGACTGGTTGATCAGCAGCACTGGCGGGCCGCTGAGGGAGCGGTTGTTGTGGTAAATCCGCGCGCCCAGTTTGCTGCGCAGCCAGGACTCAAAAAATACGCGTTCCAGTTGCGCGCCAAATTGGCCGTGCCAGTGTTGTTCCAGCTCGCTGATCAGCGGCATCAACAGGTGCTCGCACAAGGGTTGGGCCGGGTACAGCGACATGACCTGATTGAAGTTGTCATCAAGGCGGCGTTCCGCCAGTTCGCGGATCGCCAGGGTCAGCGCTTGGCGCCATGCGTGCCAATCATTGTCGGCAGGCTCATGGTAAGAGGGGGCAGAATCGAGCAGCGGTTTGATCTGGCTGACCGAAACCCCGCGGTTGAGCCAGGTCAGAATGCGCCGAATACGCAGCACATGGTCGGTGGAGAACAGACGGTGCCCTTTGGCAGTACGAAAGGGCACGATCAGGCCGTACCGGCGCTCCCAGGCACGCAGCGTGACGGCGTTGACACCGGTCATGCGGGCGACTTCGCGGATCGGTATCCAGCCTTCAGCCAGGGCTTTGCTGTAGTCCGAGTCGGGTGTGTTGGACATGATCAGGTCATCGTTCATTGTCAGATAGCATTACGCAGGCTGAGGTTTTCAGGGTGCGGTTGCAGGTAGACCTGCCGCGAGATGTAAAGGTCCGGGTGCTGACGGAAGTGATGCTTGAGCAGGGTCAGTGGCACCACCAGCGGCACAATGCCCTTGAGGTACTGGCTGATCAGTTGCTGCATTTCCTGCTTGTCTTCAGGGCTGATGGAGCGCTTGAGGTAGCCGCTCAGGTGTTGCAGCACGTTGGTGTGCGTGCGCCGGGTGGCGCACTTTTTCAGCGCTTTCATCAATTCGCTGAAATAGTGCGGGGCGATGTCTCGCGGGTCTTGCTTGCCGAGGTTGCCCAGCAGGTTACCCAGCGCCTTGTATTGCACCGGGCTGTTGGCCATGAGCTGATATTTGTAACGGGCGTGGTATTCGGTGAGCGAGCGGCGCGTGATGCCTTGCTTGAGCAAGGCTTGCCAGTCGCTGTAGGCGTACACCCGGGTCAGGAAGTTTTCACGCAGCACCGGATCATTCAGGCGACCGTCTTCTTCCACGGGCAAATCCGGGTGCGCCGCGCAAAACGCCTGGGCATAAATGCCACGGCCGCTCAATTCGGCAGGGCGCCCGCCGTCCTGGTACACCTTGACCCGCTCAAGCCCGCACGATGGCGACTTTTGCATAAAGATGTAGCCACAGATGTCGGTATGCGCCGCGGCCATTTCGACGCCGTAATCGTGTAACGGCCGGGTAACGTTCAGTTGGTTATCGACACTGCCGACAGCCTGTGGCTGCGCCGGGTCGCCGACCAGCCGTATGGCCTGGCGGGGAGTGCCCAGGCCAATGGCAACCTCGGGGCATAGCGGTACAAATTCAAAATGTTCGCTCAGGGTCTGACTGCACAGCCGCGATTCCTTGTGCCCACCATTGAAGCGAACCTCTGCGCCCAGCAAGCAGGCACTGATGGCAATTTTTGGTTTGTGCTGGCAAGAAGCAGTGCTGACCATGTGACGAACCTCCAAGAAATACTTGTACATCTTTTAAACGATGTACAACTTGGTTTCATCATAAGCGCAGGCTTGTACAAGTCAAATATCTTGTACAGGTATTTGAGGTTCAGGCGGGTCAGTTACAGCCAGCCCAGCTTCCACTCATCAGCCGCTTGCAAGTGTTGCCATGGCAGGCGCTGGTTGCGCTGGGTGAGCACGGCCTGAAGCTCGACTTCCAGCACGGTGCCTTCTTCGTCGCAGAACAATTGGGTGACCAGAAAGTGTTTTTCGCGGTGTTTGGGCTGGGCTGCCGTCCATTTGGACAGCAGCAGTTTGCGCGGATTAATGCGATTCACGACAAGTGCTCGATCAGTCGGCGGGCGGCTTCCTGGCCGCTGAGCCAGGCCCCCTCGACCCGTCCAGACAAGCACCAGTCGCCGCAGGCATAGAGTCCCAGGTCAGCATCGGCCAGGGCGCCCCACTCATGGGCAGATGACGGCCGGGCGTAGAGCCAGCGGTGGGCCAGGGTGAAGACCGGCGCCGGCATGGTGCAGTGGATCAGCTCGGCAAAGGCGCCGTGCAAGTGTTCGATCACGGCCTCTTTGGGCAGGTCGAGGTTCTGTTTGCTCCAGGCGCTGGTCGCGTGCAAAACCCAGGTGTCCGGGGTGTCTTCGCGGCCGGGCTTGCTGCGGTTACGGGCCAGCCAGTCGAGCGGGCTGTCTTGTACAAAGCAGCCCTCCATCGGGGTGTCGAGCGGTGTCTCGAAAGCCAGAGCGACGGCCCAGGTAGGGTCCATTTTGACCCCGGCCACAGTGGTGGCCAGTTTAGGCGCTGCGGCCAGCAGGGCGATTGCCTGCGGGGCAGGGGTGGCAACAATCACATGGCTAAAGGGGCCATGGGTGCATTCGTCCGAGTCGAGCAAGTGCCAGTGTTTTTCGCCGTGGATCAAATCGGTAATCCGGCACGAAAAGTTCACCGTCAGGCGCCCGAGCATCCCGCGAGTAATGGCGCTCATGCGCGGTGCACCGACCCAGCGGGTTTGCTCGTCGGGCGAGGGCGTCAGTTGGCCGTTTTTGTGGTTGTACAAATGCGGTGACCATTCTGCGGCCCAGCCATGGGCTTGCCACTGCTGGACTTCATCGACAAATCGACGGTCACGGGCAGTGAAATACTGTGCACCCAGATCCAGCGAGCCGGCATCGCTGCGCTTGCTCGACATGCGCCCGCCGCTGCCTCGACTTTTATCAAAAAGATGAACCGCGTAACCGGCCTTGTGCAGCGCGTTGGCGGCTGAGAGTCCGGCAATGCCGGCTCCGATGATCGCAATGGGTACAGTCATATTGGTCTCGTTCCCCTGTTTGCACAGACTTCGTTTTCTATAATACCTGTACAAATTTATTTTTTGGTATAGGTTTTAGTGCGCCTGCCGAGTCAGACTGACCTATTCTTTATAAGGCCAATGGCCCATTCATGAGCCTTCTTTTAAAAATAGACCAGTGCTCTGCATAAAACTCCTCGGGAGGTTCACCCCATGCACATATTGCTGACCGGCGGTACAGGCTTGATAGGCCGCCAACTGTGTCGTCACTGGCTGGCGCAAGGTCATCGCCTGAGTGTGTGGAGCCGCCAGCCTGAACGCGTGCAAGAACTGTGCGGGGCGGGCGTTCGGGGCATCGAGCACCTGGTTGAGTTAAGCCACGAGCCAGTAGACGTCGTGGTCAATCTGGCCGGGGCGCCGATTGCCGGCGGCCGCTGGACACGCAAGCGCAAGGCGCAGTTGTGGAGCAGCCGGGTCACGCTCACCGAAACGCTTTTAGTCTGGCTCGAAAGCCTCGAACACAAACCTTCGGTGCTGATCTCCGGGTCGGCCGTTGGCTGGTATGGCGACGGCGGTGAGCGTGAACTGACCGAAGAATCGCCGCCGGTCAACGACGATTTCGCGTCCCACTTGTGCATTGCCTGGGAAGAAACCGCTCAGCGTGCCCAAGCCTTGGGCATTCGTGTGGTGCTGGTGCGCACGGGGTTGGTGTTGGCGGCTGAAGGCGGCTTTTTGTCGCGCCTGGTGCTGCCGTTCAAGATGGGCTTGGGCGGCCCGGTGGGCAACGGTCGGCAATGGATGTCGTGGATTCACATCAAAGACCAAATTGCCCTGATTGATTTTCTTGTGCATGAGAATGCCGCTTCGGGTCCTTATAATGCCTGCGCCCCGCACCCGGTACGCAACGCTGAGTTCGCCAAAACCTTGGGCAGCGTGTTGCACCGCCCGGCGTTCATGCCAGCACCGGCGTTTGTTTTGCAGGTGGGGTTGGGCGAGATGGCAACGTTATTGTTGGGTGGCCAGCGGGCAATGCCCGCCCGCTTGCTGGCTGCCGGTTTCACTTTTCAGTTCACCGATTTGCGTGCGGCGCTAGACGATCTTTCCGCCCGCCTCTGAAATAGGATGTTGCATGACCGACCACGCGCTGTTGCTGGTTAACCTGGGTTCGCCGGCGTCTACTTCGGTAGCGGATGTACGCAGCTACTTGAACCAGTTTTTGATGGACCCTTACGTCATCGACTTGCCGTGGCCTGTGCGTCGACTGTTGGTGTCCTTGATTTTGATCAAGCGGCCCGAGCAGTCGGCGCATGCCTACGCCTCGATCTGGTGGGACGAAGGCTCACCGCTGGTGGTGTTGAGCCGCCGCTTGCAGCAGGCGATGACCCGTGAATGGACCAAAGGCCCGGTCGAGCTGGCCATGCGCTATGGCGAGCCGTCGATTGAAACCGTGCTCACGCGTCTGGCTGCGCAAGGCGTCAAGCAGGTGACGCTAGCGCCACTGTATCCACAGTTCGCGGACAGCACCGTGACCACGGTGATTGAAGAAGCCAAGCGAGTGGTCAAGGCCAAAAAGCTGTCGATGCAGTTCTCGATTGTGCAGCCGTTTTACGATCAGGCTGAATACCTTGACGCCTTGGTGGCCAGCGCCCGGCCGCATCTGGAACAAGACTACGATCACTTGTTGCTGAGCTTTCACGGCTTGCCTGAGCGGCATTTGCACAAGCTGGACCCGACCGGCAATCACTGCTTCAAAAATGCCGATTGCTGCCAGAATGCATCGACCGAAGTGCTGGCGACCTGCTACCGGGCGCAATGCTTGCGCACCGCTCAATCGTTTGCCGAGCGCATGGGCTTGCCTGAGGGCAAGTGGTCGGTGGCCTTTCAGTCGCGGTTAGGCCGGGCCAAGTGGATCGAACCCTACACCGAAGCGCGTCTGGATGCGTTGGCCAAAGACGGCGTGAAGAAAATTCTGGTGATGTGCCCGGCGTTTGTTGCCGATTGCATCGAGACCCTGGAAGAGATTGGCGATCGCGGACGCGAGCAGTTTATTGAGGCGGGGGGCGAGGAGCTGGTGCTGGTGCCGTGTCTCAATGACAACCCGGAGTGGGCGGCGGCGTTGAATACTATCTGTGAAAGGGCGCCGTTGGCGCTATAAAAGCTGCAAAGACTGTAGGAGCGAGCTTGCCTCGCGATCTTTTAAACGATCAAAAGATCGCGAGGCAAGCTCGCTCCTACAGAGATCAGGCCGATTTATAGAATCGGCTCATCACCTTTCTTGTTTTTCCAGCTGTCATTGCCCGGCAAAAGCAGGTTGAGTGCGATCGCTACGATAGCGCACAACGCGATGCCTTTAAGGCCGAAGTCTTCAGGGCCCATCCCTGTGCCGATCAGCACGCCGCCAATCCCGAAGACCAGGGTTACCGACACAATCACCAGATTGCGCGCTTCGCTCAGGTCGACCTGATGGCGAATCAGGGTGTTCATCCCGACCGCAGCAATCGAACCGAACAACAGGCACAAAATCCCGCCCATCACCGGTATCGGAATGCTTTGCAGCAATGCGCCGAACTTGCCGATAAAGGCCAGGCTGATGGCGAAGATCGCCGCCCAGGTCATGATTTTCGGGTTGTAGTTCTTGGTCAGCATCACCGCGCCCGTTACTTCGGCGTAGGTGGTGTTCGGTGGACCACCCAGCAAACCTGCGGCAGTGGTCGCAAGACCGTCACCGAACAGGGTGCGGTGCAAGCCCGGCTTTTTCAGGTAGTCGCGACCGGTCACGCTGCCCACGGCAATCACGCCGCCAATGTGTTCAATGGCCGGGGCCAGGGCCACGGGGACGATAAACAGAATCGCCTGCCAGTTGAACTCGGGGGCCGTGAAATGCGGCAGGGCAAACCAGGGCGCAGCGGCGATTTTGGCCGTGTCGACCACGCCAAAGTAAAACGCCATCGCAAAACCCACCAGCACACCGGCAATGATCGGCACCAAGCGGAAGATGCCTTTGCCGAACACGGCCACGATCAAGGTGGTCAGCAGCGCTGGCATCGAGATCATCATGGCTGTTTGGTAATGGATCAGCTCAGTGCCGTCTTCAGCACGGCCCATGGCCATGTGCGCAGCAATGGGCGCCATCGCCAGACCGATCGAAATAATCACCGGGCCAATCACCACCGGTGGCAGCAGGCGATCAATAAAACCGGTGCCTTTAAGCTTTACCGCGAAACCGAGAAAGGTGTACACGAAACCGGCTGCCATTACGCCGCCCATGGTCGCGGCCAGACCGAATTGGTCCTTGGCGAGAATGATCGGGGTAATGAAAGCGAAACTCGAAGCCAGAAAGACCGGTACCTGACGGCGGGTCACAATCTGGAACAGCAGAGTTCCGAGACCCGCCGTGAACAGCGCTACGTTAGGGTCGAGGCCAGTAATCAATGGCATCAATACCAAGGCGCCGAAAGCCACGAACAACATCTGCGCGCCAGAGATGATCTGGCGCCAGAGTGGGTCGTTGAACTCGTCCTGCATGTGATTAATCCTTTTGCTTGGTGCCGAAGATCTTGTCGCCAGCATCGCCCAAGCCCGGAATGATGTAGCCGTGTTCGTCCAGACGGTGATCGATGGACGCGGTATAGATGGTCACGTCCGGGTGAGCCTTTTCAACGGCGGCAATCCCTTCTGGGGCAGCGACCAGCACCATGGCGCGGATCTCTTTGCAGCCGGCTTTTTTCAGCAGGTCGATGGTGGCAACCATGGACGAACCCGTGGCCAGCATCGGGTCGATGATCATCGCCAGACGCTCGTCGATTTCTGGAACCAGTTTTTCCAGATAGGTGTGGGCTTGCAGGGTTTCTTCGTTACGGGCAACGCCGACAGCGCTGACTTTGGCACCTGGAATCAGGGTCAGTACGCCTTCCAGCATGCCGATACCGGCGCGCAGGATAGGCACGACGGTAATTTTCTTACCGGCAATTTTTTCAACTTGGACAGGGCCGCTCCAGCCTTCAATCTCGTAGGTTTCGAGGGTCAGGTCGCTGGTGGCTTCGTACGTCAGCAAGGCGCCGACTTCTTGGGCGAGCTCACGGAAGTTCTTCGTGCTAATGTCTGCACGGCGCATCAGGCCGAGCTTGTGACGGATCAGCGGATGGCGGATCTCACGGATGGGCATAAGTAAAGGCTCCGGTTGGGCAGGCAAAAAAAGCGGCCTAGATTAATCTAATCCGGGGTGATGTCCTACAAACATTAATGCACGTTAGTCCATAAATGCTTGATCTGAGCCATGCGTGTGCGTACCTTTGCCCGCTTTTCTGGCAAACCACCCCCCCTGGAGAGCGTCATGTCTGCTGATCTCGAGCATATCCGTCAAGTCATGCGAGAGGCTGACTGCCTGTACACCGAAGCCGAGGTTGAGGCAGCGATTGCCCGCGTTGGCGCGCAGATCACAGCTGAAATGGCTGAATTCAATCCAGTGGTTTTTTGTGTGATGAACGGCGGCCTTATTTTCGCCGGCAAGCTGCTCACCCACCTCAAATTCCCGCTTGAATCGTCTTACCTGCACGCGACCCGCTACCGCAACCAAACCAGCGGCGGCGACCTGTTCTGGAAAGCCAAGCCAGAAGTGTCCTTTATGGACCGTCACGTGTTGATCATCGATGACATCCTCGATGAGGGCCACACCCTGAGCGCGATCGTTGATTTCTGCAAACACGCGGGCGCCCGTCAGGTGCATACCGCGGTGCTGATCGACAAAGACCACGACCGCAAGGCCAGCCCGAACCTGAAAGCCGACTACGCCGGCCTGCCGTGCATTGACCGTTATATTTTCGGTTATGGCATGGATTACAAAGGCTACTGGCGCAACGCTGCCGGGATCTACGCCGTTAAAGGTCTGTAAGCCCGAGTGATGAAGCTTCCTTGCGGGGAAGCTTCAGCCAGTTTCTGGCACATGCATTAGCTTTTTAACGACCTCACACGAGCGTGTTTGCATGCTGGCTATCTTTTTTCTGACCCTCTCGATCACCGCCCCGGTGTTTGCCATGCTCTTTATGGGCATTGTGCTCAAGCGGGTGGGCTGGATTAACGACAACTTTATCCACACGGCGTCGGCACTGGTGTTTAACGTCACCATGCCGGCGTTGTTGTTTTTGGGGATTGTCCACGCCGACCTCAGAACCGCCATGCAGCCCAAGGTGCTGGGCTATTTCACCCTGGCGACACTGGTGTGTTTTGGCCTGGCCTGGGGCTGGGCGATCTGGCGTTGCCCGCGTGAAGATCGCGGCATCTATACCCAAGGCGCATTTCGCGGCAATAACGCGGTGATCGGCCTGGCCCTGGCGGCCAGCATGTATGGCGACTACGGCATCTCGCTGGGGGCGGTGCTCGCCGGGTTGGTGATCCTGTTGTACAACACCCTGTCGACGATTGTGCTGGCGGTGTATAGCCCGGTGATCAAGTCCGACCCGTGGAGCGTCTGCAAAAGTGTGGTGAAAAACCCGCTGATTATCAGCGTGCTGGCGGCGATCCCGTTTGCAGTGTTCAAGATCACTCTGCCAGGCTGGTTGCAGGCCTCCGGTGAATACCTGGCGTCCATGACTTTGCCGCTGGCTCTGATTTGTATCGGCGGCACCTTGTCGCTGGCGTCCTTGCGCAAAAGCGGCAATCTGGCGTTGAGTGCCAGCCTGGTCAAAATGATCAGCCTGCCGCTGGTGGCCACACTGGGGGCGTGGCTTCTGGGCTTTCGCGGGCCGGAGCTTGGGACGTTGTTCCTGTACTTCGCCAGCCCGACGGCAGCCGCCAGCTACGTCATGGCGCGCGCAGCCAACGGCAACCACGAACTGGCCGCGTCGATTATCGTGATCACCACCTTGATGGCGGCCATCACGACCAATATCGGGATCTTTGTATTGCAGTGGGGCGGCTGGATTTAGCCTTTATAGGCGTCGATCACTTCCTGAGCTGCCCGAAACGCATCAATGGCCGCCGGTACGCCGGCGTACACCGCGCAGTGCAGCAGCGCTTCGCGGATCTCGTCGACGGTGCAGCCGTTATTCAGCGCGCCGCGTACGTGGCCTTTGAGTTCTTGCGGGCACTTGAGCGCGGTGAGGGTGGCGAGGGTGATCAGGCTGCGGGTTTTTAGCGACAGACCCTCGCGGTTCCACACGCCGCCCCAGGCGTGTTCGTTGACGAAGTCTTGCAGCGGTTGGGTGAAGTCGGTGGCATTGCCCAGTGCACGGTCGACAAACTCATCGCCCATCACCTGGCGGCGCATTTCAAGTCCGGTCTTTTTGTTGTCCATCGCAAAACTCCTCAGTGTTGTCGTCGCCAGGCGCGCAGGGTACTGAACAGCAGAAACACCAGCAGCGCCGGCAAGATGTAAAACAGCATCAGGTGTTCGAGCCTGCCCGCCAGCGGCATGCCGGTGGTGAACGACACCACGTGCAGCGCATACGCCAGGTACAGCCCCAAAAACAGCAAGCCTTCGGCGCGGGTGACGCGGTAGCCGGTATAGAACACCGGCAGGCACAACACGGCGACGCCGAGCATCACCGGCAGGTCAAAAGCCAGGGCGTTGGGTGATACCGACAGCGGTTCGGGGCTGATCAGCGCGGTGAGGCCGAGCACGCCGAGCAGGTTGAGGACGTTGCTGCCAATCACATTGCCGACGGCAATTTCACGTTGCCCGCGAAAGGCTGCAATCAGAGAGGTGGCGAGTTCCGGGAGTGAGGTGCTGACGGCAATGATGGTCAGGCCGATGATGCGCTCGGACAGCCCCAGTTCGGTGGCCACGCCGACGGCGGCGTCCAGTAACAAATGCCCGGCAGCGCCCAGCAAGACCAAGGCCATAAGCATCATCAGAACGTTGACCGGCCACGATGTTGGCGGTCGGTCGTGGCTGACATGATGGTGCCCGCTGTGGCGTGACTGGCGGAGCAGCAAGCCGAGGTAGATCACCAGACCGACCAGCAGAATGGCGCCATCAAGGCGATCCAGTTGTTTGCTCAGGGCCAGGCCGAATACCAGCGCGCTGGCGATGATCATCAAGGGGATATCGAGCCGCACCAGTTGGCGTGACACGCGCAGGGGGATAATCAGTGCCGACAGGCCGAGGGTGACGAGGACGTTGAAGATGTTGCTGCCAATGACGCTGCCGACGGCAATGTCCGGTGTGTCGTTTAATGCGGCTTGCAGGCTGACGGTCATTTGCGGGGCGCTGCTGCCGAAGGCGACCACGGTCAAGCCGATCAGCAGGGGGCGAACCTTCAGGTTGGCGGCCATGCGCACCGCGCAGTGCACCAGCAGTTCGGCGCCAGCAATCAGCATGGCGAGACCGCAGAGCAGTTGCAGCAGGTTCCACGGTGATAACGCGCTTAACCCCAAAATGGTGATTCACTCCATTGTTTAGTCACTTAAACCCTGAACCCGCACCTTGGCCGTGCCGCTGCTCAGCATACCCAACTGCTGGGCGGCCTGGCGCGAAAGATCAATCAGACGGCCGCGGGTATGCGGGCCCCGGTCATTGATGCGCACCACCACCGTTTTGTTGTTGCTGAGGTTGGTAACCACGACCCGTGAGCCGAAGGCCAGGCTGCGATGGGCGGCGGTGAGGGCGTTTTGGTCGAAGGGTTCGCCGCTGGCAGTGCGTTTACCGTGGTGCCGAGCGCCGTAATAAGAGGCAACGCCGGTTTCGTCATAGCCGCTCGGGTCTATGTCGTGGCTGGCGCAGCCGGTGAGCAAGCCGAGCAGGGCGCAGGCGCCGAGTAGCCGCTTCATGGGGGAGTCCTTTGTGTGCCCACTCATATCTGTAGGAGCGAGCTTGTCTCGCGATCTTTTGATCTTTTAAAGATCGCGAGCAAGCTCGCTCCTACAGTGAGTGTGCGATTTAGCCTTCGAGCTTGCTCTTGAGCAGTTCGTTGACTTGTTGCGGGTTGGCTTTGCCTTTGGAGGCTTTCATGGCCTGCCCGACGAAGAAGCCAAACATTTTGCCGCGTTTGGCTTCGTCAGCCGCACGGTACTGTTCAACTTGCTCGGCGTTGGCCGCCAACACTTCATCCAGCACCTTTTCAATGGCGCCGCTGTCGGTGACTTGCTTGAGGCCTTGCTTGTCGATGACTTCGTCAGCGGTGCCTTCGCCGTTGGCCATCGCTTCGAACACCACTTTGGCGATTTTGCCGGAGATGGTGTTGTCCTTGATGCGCAGCAGCATGCCGCCCAGCAACTCGGCGCTGACCGGCGACTGGTCGATGTCCAGGCCTTGCTTGTTGAGCAGGCTGCCCAACTCAACCATCACCCAGTTGGCCGCCAGCTTGGCGTCGCCGCTGATGCTCACGACTTTTTCGAAGTAATCTGCCTGTTCGCGGCTTGAGGCCAGAACGCTGGCATCGTAAGCCGACAGGCCGAACTGCGACTGGAAGCGCTCGCGCTTTTGCGGTGGCAGTTCCGGCAGGGTGGCGCGCACGTCTTCGATGAACGAGTCTTCGATCACCACCGGCAGCAGGTCCGGGTCCGGGAAGTAACGGTAGTCGTTGGCTTCCTCTTTGCTGCGCATGGCGCGGGTTTCGTCTTTGTTCGGGTCATACAGGCGCGTTTGCTGGATGACTTTGCCGCCGTCTTCGATCAGTTCGATCTGGCGCTGGACTTCGCTGTTGATCGCCTTCTCGATGAAGCGGAACGAGTTGACGTTCTTGATCTCGCAGCGGGTGCCGAACTCGGCCTGGCCGACCGGGCGTACGGATACGTTGCAGTCGCAACGCAGCGAACCTTCAGCCATGTTGCCGTCGCAGATGCCCAGGTAGCGCACCAGTGCGTGCATGGCCTTGACGTAGGCAACGGCCTCTTTGGCGCTGCGCATGTCCGGCTCGGAAACGATTTCCAGCAGCGGGGTGCCTGCACGGTTGAGGTCAATGCCGGTCGAGCCGCTGAAGTCTTCGTGCAGGCTTTTGCCCGCGTCTTCTTCCAGGTGCGCACGGGTGATGCCGACGCGCTTGACGGTGCCGTCTTCCAGGGTGATGTCCAAATGGCCTTTGCCGACAATCGGCAGTTCCATCTGGCTGATCTGGTAGCCCTTTGGCAGGTCCGGGTAGAAGTAGTTTTTACGTGCGAACACGTTGTGCTGGCCGATTTCGGCGTCAACCGCGATGCCGAACATGACGGCCATGCGCACGGCTTCCTGGTTCAGCACCGGCAAAACGCCCGGCATGCCCAGATCAACCAGGCTGGCCTGGGTGTTCGGCTCAGCGCCGAACGTGGTGGCGCTGCCGGAGAAAATCTTCGATTGGGTGGCGAGCTGGGAGTGAATTTCCAGTCCGATCACAACTTCCCATTGCATATGTTTCTCCTCAGAAGCCGGCAGGTGAGCGCGTGTGCCAGTCAGTGTTCAACTGATACTGGTGAGCGACATTGAGCAAGCGGCCTTCCTGGAAGTACGGCGCAAGCAACTGCACGCCGACGGGCAAGCCATCGACAAAACCGGCTGGCATCGACAGGCCCGGCAGGCCCGCGAGGTTGGCGGTAATGGTGTACACGTCTTCCAGATAGGCAGACACCGGGTCGCTGTTTTTAGCGCCGATTTTCCAGGCCGGGTTAGGCGTGGTTGGGCCGAGGATGACGTCGACTTCGTTGAAGGCTGCGACAAAGTCGTTTTTGATCAGACGACGGATTTTTTGCGCTTGCAGGTAGTAAGCGTCGTAGTAACCGGCCGACAGGGCGTAGGCACCGACCAGAATCCGGCGCTGGACTTCCGGGCCGAAGCCTTCGGCGCGCGAACGCTTGTACAGGTCGGTCAGGTCTTTGGGGTCTTCACAGCGGTGGCCGAAACGCACGCCGTCAAAACGCGACAGGTTGGAAGACGCCTCGGCTGGCGCGATCACGTAGTACGCAGGAATCGCGTGCTGCATGTTGGGCAGGCTGATGGTCTTGATCACTGCGCCGAGCTTTTCGAGCTCTTTGATGCTGTTGTGCACCAGTTCGGCAATGCGCGGGTCGAGGCCTTCGCTGAAGAACTCGGCAGGCACGCCAATACGCAGGCCTTTGAGCGAGGTATTGAGGTCGGCGCTGAAGTCCGGCACCGGTTCGTCGATGCTGGTGGAGTCTTTAGGATCGAAGCCAGCCATGCCTTGTAACAAAATCGCGCAGTCTTCTGCGGTGCGCGCCAAGGGGCCGCCCTGATCTAGGCTGGAGGCGTAAGCGATCATGCCCCAACGCGACACACGACCGTATGTCGGTTTGAGGCCGGTGAGGTTGGTCAGCGCAGCGGGCTGGCGGATCGAACCGCCGGTGTCGGTGCCGGTCGCTGCCGGCAACAGACGAGCGGCAACGGCGGCTGCCGAACCACCCGATGAACCGCCAGGTACGTGCTCAAGGTTCCACGGGTTTTTGACTGCGCCGTAGTAGCTCGATTCGTTGGCCGAGCCCATCGCGAACTCGTCCATGTTGGTCTTGCCCAGGCTGACCGCGCCAGCTTCGGCGAGCTTGGCAACCACGGTGGCGTCGTACGGTGCCTTGAAGTTGTCGAGCATCTTCGAGGCACAGCTGGTGCGTACGCCCAGGGTGCAGAACAGGTCTTTGTGCGCGATCGGCGCGCCCAGCAGGGCACCGCTTTCACCGTTGGCGCGACGTGCGTCAGCAGCCTTGGCCTGCTCGATGGCGAGGTCTTCGGTGAGGGTGATGAAGCTGTTGAGCTGCGGATCGAGCTGGGCGATACGCGCCAGCAAGGTCTTGGTCAGCTCTTCAGAAGAAAACTTTTTATCGGCGAGTCCGCGGGCGATCTCGGCCAGAGTCAATTGATGCATGCAGGCTCTTTCCCTTTACTCGATGACTTTCGGAACCAGATAGAGGCCGTTTTCGACCGCTGGTGCGATGGACTGGTAAGCCTCGCGATGATTGCTTTCAGTCACGACGTCAGCGCGCAGGCGCTGGCTGGCTTCCAGTGGGTGGGCCAGCGGCTCGATACCGGTGGTGTCGACAGCCTGCATCTGATCAATCAGCCCCAGAATGCTATTAAGGGCTTCGGTGGTGCGTGGGAGATCGGCATCATTGAGACCCAGACGGGCCAAATGTGCGATTTTTTCCACGTCGGAGCGTTCAAGCGCCATGGGATTCTCCAGTGGAAAACAGGACGGATGGTGTCCGTGTGTTAGATTGTCGGAACACTACCGCATTTCTACGGTCATATGGCCGCGATTGTGGGGGTTGGTGCACGGAAAAGCGGTCAATTTAACATATTGGCGCCTTGCCCAAAATCCCTGTCGTTGTTAGAGTTTGCCGCACTTTTTTACCCACGCGTTGCCTAGGGTCCCTTTCCCATGTTCAAGAAACTGCGTGGCATGTTTTCCAGCGATCTTTCCATCGACCTGGGCACTGCCAACACCCTTATTTACGTGCGTGAGCGCGGTATTGTCCTGAATGAGCCATCGGTTGTGGCTATTCGGACACACGGTAACCAGAAAAGTGTCGTTGCCGTCGGCACCGAGGCCAAGCGCATGCTCGGCCGTACACCTGGCAACATTGCTGCCATTCGTCCGATGAAGGATGGCGTGATTGCCGACTTCAGCGTCTGCGAGAAGATGCTGCAGTACTTCATCAACAAAGTGCATGAAAACAGCTTTTTGCAGCCTAGCCCTCGGGTTTTGATTTGCGTACCGTGCAAATCGACTCAGGTAGAGCGTCGCGCCATTCGTGAATCGGCACTGGGTGCCGGTGCCCGTGAAGTATTCCTGATCGAAGAACCGATGGCCGCGGCCATCGGTGCTGGCTTGCCGGTTGAGGAAGCACGCGGTTCGATGGTTGTCGATATCGGTGGTGGTACCACAGAAATCGCGCTGATCTCCCTGAACGGTGTGGTTTACGCTGAATCCGTACGGGTTGGCGGCGACCGCTTCGACGAAGCGATCATCACTTATGTGCGTCGTAACTACGGCAGCCTGATCGGCGAGTCGACGGCTGAGCGCATCAAGCAGGAAATCGGCACAGCCTACCCTGGCGGTGAAGTGCGTGAAGTCGACGTACGCGGCCGTAACCTGGCAGAAGGCGTTCCACGTGCATTCACCCTGAACTCCAACGAAGTGCTCGAGGCTCTGCAAGAGTCGCTGGCAACTATCGTTCAGGCCGTGAAAAGCGCACTGGAGCAGTCTCCGCCAGAATTGGCTTCGGACATCGCCGAGCGTGGCCTGGTACTGACCGGTGGTGGCGCCTTGCTGCGTGACCTCGACAAGCTGCTGGCTCAGGAGACAGGTCTGCCGGTGATCGTTGCCGAAGACCCGCTGACCTGTGTTGCCCGTGGTGGTGGCCGTGCGCTGGAAATGATGGATAAACACACAATGGACCTGCTCTCCAGCGAATAAGATCGCCGGTGCAGGCCAATGGTTATCACCAAAAGGTAGCACTTTGCAGTGCTGCCTTTTGGCGTTTATCTTTTGCCAATCTTCATCCAGGCCGCTTTAACGCCGTATGAATACATTGAACACTTGCCCGGGAGGGGCGGCTTATTAAACCGCTCTTTTCTAAAGGCCCCTCATTGGGCGTGCGCTTATTGGTGCTGGTCGTGCTATCGGTCGCGCTGATGGTGGTAGATGCCCGTTTCACCTTGCTCAAGCCGGTGCGCAGCCAGATGTCGCTGGTGTTGATGCAAACCTACTGGGTGACCGATTTGCCGCAACGCCTGGTTCAGGGGGTTGCCAGCCAATTTGGCAGTCGCACCGAACTGGTGGCTGAAAACGAGAAGCTCAAAACTGAAAACCTTCTGTTGCAAGGCCGCATGCAAAAGCTGGCAGCCTTGACCGAGCAGAACGTTCGCCTGCGCGAGTTGTTGAACTCATCGGCGCTGGTGAACGAAAAGGTTGAAGTGGCCGAGCTGATCGGCATGGACCCGAACCCGTTCACCCATCGCATTATCATCAACAAAGGTGAGCGCGACGGCGTTGTGCTGGGGCAGCCGGTGCTTGATGCTCGCGGGTTGATGGGGCAGGTGGTCGAGTTGATGCCGAACACCTCGCGCGTCCTGTTGCTCACCGACACCACCCACAGCATTCCGGTCCAGGTGAATCGCAACGGCCTGCGCGCCATTGCCAGCGGCACGGGCAACCCAGAGCGGCTTGAGCTGCGTCACGTGGCCGACACGGCGGATATCAAAGTGGGCGACCTGCTGGTCAGCTCGGGCTTGGGGCAACGCTTCCCGGCCGGTTACCCGGTGGCCACGGTCAAAGAAGTCATTCACGACTCGGGCCAGCCATTTGCCATTGTGCGGGCTGTGCCGACTGCCGCCTTGAACCGCAGCCGCTATTTGCTGCTGGTGTTCAGCGACAGCCGAACCCCTGAAGAACGCGCCAATGACGCCGCTCAAGCCCAAGAGGCCGAGCAGCGGGGTGAAGCACCGCCGGTGGTGCCGGCGACTGTGCCCAAGCCTGCGCCAACGG